>NZ_JACSJM010000006.1:0-82977 GCF_018617125.1 Exiguobacterium sp. s181 | reverse complement strand
GACCGTCTCGCGGGAGATCAGACGGAACCCCGGCTACGAGTCAGGACGTGCGCAGAAACGCTACGAGAAGGCGAAAACCCATTGCGGCGCCAAGACGAAGCTCGACGACACGATGCGCCGGACGATCGTCGAGAAGCTGCGTGCGACCTGGTCGCCGGAACAGATCGTGGGGCGGCTCTTCAACGGAAAGCTCGCCTTCTCCACCATCTACCGCTGGATCTATTCGGGACGGATCGACGTGCCCGTGACCGTGCTCCGCCAGAAGGGGAAACGTCAAAAGCCGGCCGAGACGCGCGGTCGCATCAACGTCGGCCTCCCCATCTCGCAACGACCGCCAGAGGTCAGGGGGCGCCGGACGTTCGGGCACTGGGAGCTCGACACCGTCGTCTCCGGACGAGGGAAGTCGAAGGCGTGCGTCGCGACGTTCATCGAGCGGAAGAGCCGGTTCTATCTCGCCCTGCCGATCGCGGACCGCACCGCGGCCTCGATGGAGGGGGCGATCCATACGGTGCACGGCGCCTTCCCGGACGGCACGTTCGAGACGGCGACGACGGACCGTGGCAAGGAGTTCAGCGGTCACGAGCGCATCCAGGCGTCACTCGGCGTGCCGATGTATTTCGCCGACCCGTACTCATCGTGGCAACGGGGGAGCAACGAGAACGCCAACGGGCTCCTCCGCGAGTTCTTCCCGAAAGGAACGGACTTCGCGCAGGTGGCGCATGACGAACTCGCGGACGCGCTGACCAAGATCAACGGGCGACCGAGGAAGTGTCTGGACTGGAAAACCGCACACGAGGCCTTCACCGAGGAAGTGTTGCGCTTAATTTGACAAACCATCATTATAAAACCCTAATGAAGCTCTCGAATAAAAATTGAGACTTTCATTAGGGCTATTATTTTTAACGATGTTATATAGAAGTTAAAATCAATTTTACTGTAGGTTAACTGATAGTAAAACTCTTTACTAATTTAATCACTTGCAGTTAAAAACAATTCTAGTAATAATTTTAATCTTAAAAATAAAACTTATGTTCATTTTTCTTATGTGATTTTTTTGAAGTGATTTCTACTTTTATATTTTCAATCGGTTTATTGAACAATAAAAGTGAAGGAAACGCAATTGTATCATGCTGTTTTATATAGCTCTGATTGAATCTAATTATATCGAACTGGTCATCTTCATATAGTTCATAACAAAAAATATTTTCCAAAGATTCATTAAATTCTTGGGTTTCTCTTTCTATTTTTTCGTCATAAGATTCTAATGCTAAGGACGGATTTAAGCCAGATAGATTGAATCGAGAGCTCTCTGGATAATTATCAAATCCTTTGACCTGATGTGATTTTCGAGAAATATAAACTTCTTGATTCAACGCCAGGGCAGAACCTAAAATAAGTTCCGAAGGTATTGGTAACTCGTTATGAAAAATTAGTGTATTTTTTGCAACATAGACCGTAACGTCAACATCTTCATCGTAGGTTGATCCATTATTTTGTATACCCAAGTCTAAATAGAATAAAGAATTAACCTTGTTTAAATACTCTTTCCAAGATTCTAAAGTTTTAATTTCTATTAATAACTGTAATATGAATTCATATTTTTTAACCATCTCTGAGGGTCCAGTCTATTTGTATGCACGATTACCTCTCCAGTCTGGTATCATATCCAGTTGTTTATTTACACCAATCACATTAAAAAACGTGTCTTCAGTATATGGTATTAATTCTGAATTCAAATATGATTTTATAACTTCTTGATCTTTGTCATCAATTTTAACCGGTATAGGTTCAAGGTGTTTTATAGCTAAGCCTAGAGCTGGATTTCTTTCAATTTTGTTTGACTTATTCTCTACTGTATTTACTTCGACTTGGACAGAAACTTTTGATATTTCTTCAATTAAATTTTGCGCTTTAATAACCATAGAATTAGTAATTTTTTTTATGTCTATATTTGTTGGTGAAATCTTAATTTCTTCATCGATAAGTCCGTTTTTTATACCGACAATGTGTAAACTGCTATCTTGTTTCGGAATATTTTTGTCTATAAAAAGTTTAGGTACGTATAGATAAAGATGATTGGTTAACTTTTTTTTAAATTCCTGAATACTATCGTAAGAATCATACAATCCTTTTGTTTGGTGAGCTTCATGATACTGTTCTTTGAAGTTTAAAACTCTTTGATATTCTTTTTCATTTTTTTTACTAGGTGGCAAAGGAACGTCACTAAAGTACAAAAATACTTGCTTGTCGTCTTTTAAAAGTTGTTCGATTTCCTCTTCAGTCCCTGAACCGTAATCGTCTGTGGGTGTCCCAAACCTTGTCCAAAATACAGCAATGGCCATGTCACACGTATTAACAAATTGTTTATTCAATAATTTTTGGGGGCGCCCTCCCGACTCAGGATAAGAATCCGCACCCCAATGTTTAATTTCTAACTTTACTCCGTTTATATCTCCAATATTTCTATTAATTTCATTAATAACGTCTTCTATAATCGCTAGTTCTTCTTGAACATCTGAAGGACAAGAGATAAGTATTGAATATTGAGTTATTGTTTTAGGCACGATACATCCTCCAATTTAGCTTTATTTGAACCTAACATTATCAAAAAAATCAGTAAGAGTTATATTCAAGCCATTACAAAATTTTTGAATTGTACTTACTTTCGGATGCTTTGTACGACCACTCATCAGTTCCGAAACGGTTGCTTGGTTTAGTCCACCTTTTTGAATCACTTGATGAATAGTCATTTTATGTTCAGCTGCGAGCTCTTTCATCCGCTCAGTGATTGCCTCGTTCAATTCCACTTGCTCACCCCACGATCCAAGTACTTTCTTCATCACTTATTCTTTACGAAACCCTCTATTCCTCTACTCTATCACAATCTCTTGAAATCAAAATACTTGTCATTATTTTCTATACTCGAATCGTTATTTTTTTACAGATGTGCTACAAAACCAAAAATATTGAGTTACTGTTGCTTATAAACCCTCATGTAGAGCGGATTCGACAAGAATCGTCAATTGTAAAATTTCTGACATATCAGAAAACTGATGATTTTTATTCCTATCCCTGCTATATTGGAACCAACAAAAGGAAACATCTGTTTGGTCGCCGCTTTGGTTTACAGAAAGGGGAAGGCTTATGTATCGATTCGGGGAGTGGTTGAAGGAGAACCGCCGGCTCTCGGGCTGGTCACAGGTCGAACTATCAGAGAAAACGCTCGGAGAAATCTCACAACCCGCCATCAGCCAGTACGAACAGAACCGTTCGGTGCCGTCGATCGCGGACATCGATCATCTGGCCCGTGCATTCGGGCATACGCTCGCGACGGTACCGTGGGACGCCATCGACTTCAGCTATGGGGTGAAGCGGTCCGTCACCAAACTCGAGCGACGTCGATTCGACCTGAAAGAATTGCCGCAGGCCGACTCGGTCCGCACGTTCGACGGGAAGACGTATGAATTGCACGGCTTTATCGGAATCGAAAAAGCTAGCGGCGAAGCGGTCCAGCTGACGCAACTCTACTATCGAATCCGTACGGTCGTCTGTGACGCCCACGTGCTCGCCAAGCGCAAGAATCCGGATGACGAGCTCATCCATGTCAAGAAACGAAAGAGAGTCCGCCAGTAACCGACATCGACGCAGCAGCACATCCTTAAGGATGGTCTCCTCCAATCACATACCGGCGTGTCCCTCACCAGTGACCGAGTGGGCGGGATCTACGCACAGATGGTTCGGCGAGAGTCGCCTAAAACTCGCCACAAGGTCACCGCATCGTTCCGGGTCATCGAAAAACCCTGTACAGCTCCTCATCACAGCGGGGAGCAGAGTTCGTGGGGGAACAGCTAGAAACCCACCGCACCGAATCCGACTGTCCTTAATGATGTGCTGCTGCACATCACGAGATCAAGGGAAGGAAGTGTGTACCGTGGCATCAAAAGAACAGAAACAGAACCGTAGCTTCGCCGAGAAACTCTTACGCATCCGTGGGAAGGACTACGAGGAGTGGCTCGACGAACAACATCAACAGGTCATCCAGGACAACCAGGAACTCATTTTGGAGGCGCTCGAGGCGAAGCTCAGCTTCAAGTCGCCGGCGCATCAGGACTAAGGAGGGAACGACATGGGACTCAATGAGACAGGGCTCAGCTTGCTTCAGTTCTTCCAGGGGCTCGCCGTCATCGCCGCGGCCATCGCCTTCGCGATCGGGGGCTTCTACTTCATCTTCGGTGGGGATCGGGGCCGCTCGAAGGCCGTCGGTTGGCTCGTCGGGGGCGCCGTCGGCCTGATCATCGTCATGGGCGCGTTCACGCTCGCCGAGATGGTTGACCAGAACATCAAATTCTAATGCACACGCATACAGCGTTCCAATCGGAAGGCTTTTTTTGTTGCTTGAAACGAGAGGAGGAACGAGATGCTGTTTGTACGATTCACCGACGTGCCGGACACTCGGATCCAGAACTATGAGCGGCTCCCTTTCGCCGAGGCGGTCATCGCGACCCATGACCTGAACCAGGCACTCAGCGAGGAAGGGACGAGCTGTTCCGGTGACTTCCGGCTCTTCGACCAAAAAGACGAACTGCTCTATCGGGGGACGTTCACGTTCGGCACAGAAGGAGCGTATCCGAACCTGTACCATCAAGTGAAGGACCGAGTACAACGGATCAAGACGAAAAAAGAGGATAACGCGAAAAAACTATGGCTCCTCGACGAGATCGAGTCTGAGACACCGGACGACTACAAACGACAGT
The DNA here is from genome assembly GCF_018617125.1 of Exiguobacterium sp. s181. Taxonomy (GTDB): domain Bacteria; phylum Bacillota; class Bacilli; order Exiguobacteriales; family Exiguobacteriaceae; genus Exiguobacterium; species Exiguobacterium profundum. The sequence goes on along the minus strand of NZ_JACSJM010000006.1, from coordinate 78,223 downwards.
CCGCCAAATCGAACTCAATCATATCGTCGACCTATCAGTCACGCCTGACCCGACTACAGCGCCGCCTCATCTACGGGGTGGCCACGGCTGGGATTCTATTTACCTCCCTGTTCACTGCGGCGCAATGGTTCATCGATAAAGAGGCACACGCCGAACAGGTGACCGGTATCGAACAGACATGGCTGGATGCTTACGACCTGGCGCTCCAAGGTGAGGAATCTTCGCTCATCAATTTACTGGAACGGAAAGACCGGTCCGAGGAAGAGGATGTTCTACTGGTCGATCTCTATCTTGCAGAAGGCGCAGACCAGAAAGCGCTCGAGCTCACGGATGACCCCATCCTGATTGAGACGAAGCTGGCCGGGCTCGATTTATCCGATCAGGAGAAATTGGAACGGCTCCATGACTTTCAAGCGTCACATCCGACCGACGAGGGCGCGTTCGATATCGCCAAACTGGAACGGGACCATGAGACCGTGGCTAAGATGAAAAATGTGGAATGGATAGCTCCCCGTATTTCTGCGAAAGTGACTGCCTATCTCTATCTCGGGGACATCGAGTCCGCGAACGATTGGGCGTCCAAGACAAACGACCCTGCCGTACAAGCAAAGATCGATAAATACCAAGACATTACGGCCACGATCGACGGACTGAACGAGAAACTAAAGAAAACATCTAGCAAGGACACCGCAGCTCGTGAGAAGATTCAAGCCGCTATCGCTGCTGAAGAAATTGACCTAGAAACAATTCTTTATTCAGATTAAGGTAGGTGAAATAATTGAGAACTCAGTCTCTGTCACCACGATTCCCGATACGTCTGGTTTTCCCCGCCCTGTTCTGCCTAATAGTGCTGCCGGTCGGGATTTTTTATCTGCTGAACGGGGTCTACAACATCATTCGACAAATCATGACCCCAATTCTAAAAGAAGGGCTTTTGGTCGGAGTGACGATTCCGACTCTCTCACCCTCCCTGTTCTTGGAGGTGAGTCTTCCCTCTTCGACCGTCTTGCTCGGACTGATCGCGTTCAGTCTGTTCATCGGTCTTGTCGTGTTCGGCAAGGTATGGCTGAACTTCCGGGATCTGCGAAAGAATCAGAAAGGAAGCGCCCGCTTCACCTCATTCGATGAATTGAAGCAACAGTACCGTCGTGTTCCGGACCGGAAGAAGCGCTATGACGGATTGGGCGGTGTCCCCGTCGGACGGGTCAAGAACGAGCTGTTCATCGATGACTCCCCCGTCAACAACCTGATCATTGGCACAACCCGATCCGGGAAGGGCGAGACGTTCGTCTTCTCGACGATTGATCTGTACAGCCGGGCAAGTGACCAAGCGAGCCTGATCATCAACGACCCGAAAGGCGAGCTCTTCGCCGCCTCGAAGGAGACGCTCGAACAACGCGGCTATCAGGTCGAGGTGTTGAACCTGATGAACCCGCTCCAATCGATGTCGTACAACCTGTTGCAACTGACAATCGATGCGTTCCTTGAGGAAAACTACTCGCTCGCCCAACAGTATGCGCGCTCGGTCGCGTTCATGTTGTACCATGATCCGAAGGCACGGGACCCGTTCTGGGCCAACTCGTCGATCGACCTGTGCACGGCGCTCATCCTCGGTCTCTGTGAAGAGGCGAAGGACACGCCGGAGAAGATCAACATGTACAACGTCGCCCTCATGCTCTCGGACTTAGGGTCACGGACGGTCGTGACGCGACAAGGGCAGGAGATCTCCGCACTCGACGAGTTCTTTCAGCAGTTCCCGGAGAACCACCCGGCGCGGCTCCAGTTCGCGACGCTCCACTTTTCTGGGGGTCAGACACGGGCCAGTATCCTGGCCAATACGAATGCGAAGCTCGGGATCTTCACATTGAACGGGACCGGGAAGCTGACGTCGATGAACTCGCTCGACATGCGACGCATCGGATTCAACCGTTGGATCAGTGGACGGACTGAACCTTTGACACGACTCACGTTTAGGTTCCCCGATGGGACGACCCATGCGCTCACGACAGACGACGATGGCAGCTTCATCGTGTACCACGCGTCATCACTTAGAACCGGAGACGCCGTTCAAATCTCGACTGACTCAAGCACTGCGACGATCCAGCTGGAAGCGCATGATGAGGAGAGTGGACGTTTCCGTTACGCAATCGACGGGACGATACAGATCCGTGAAGTGATGTACCATATGCGTCCCGTGGCGGTGTTTCTCATCGTCCCAGACTATGACCCGACATTCAACGTCATCGCGTCGCTCTACATCAAACAGGTATACACGGCGCTCGCCCGGGTCGCCTCGCAGACGAAACAAGGCAAATGCGAGCGCCAAGTAGTCTTCTTACTCGATGAGTTCGGCAACATGCCGCCGATCGAAGGCATGGCCAACATCATAACAGTCTGTCTCGGCCGGAACATGCGCTTCAACCTCGTCATCCAGGCCTACTCCCAACTCGAGAACCTATACGGAGAGGATTGGAAGACGATTGACGGCAACTGTGGGAACACACACTATCTGTTGACCGCGGACGAGTCGACCGCCGAACTGATATCGAAGAAGCTCGGTGAGGCGACCATCGTCACGAAATCGCGGTCCGGGCAGACGTTCTCGCTCAAGAAATCGAAGACGGAGAACTTGGACGGCCGTCGGCTCATGACAGCGACCGAGGTCATGGGACTCAAAGAGGGCGAGATGCTCATCATCCGTGTCATCAAGCGTCAGGACACGAAGAAACGCCGTATCCAGTCGTATCCAATCTTCCTGACCGGCAGGACGGCAATGAAGTACCGCTACGAATACCTAGCGGACGACTTCGACACGGATCGTTCCCTGCATGACATCGACATCCCCTGCCGTCACGCCGGTCTCGACTTCGAACAGATTCGTATCCGCTTCGCAAAGAAAGAAGACGAGACGGAAATCAATACACCATCGAATCAGGAAGATAAGTCTAAGTCCTTGACGGTACGAGATGTGCTGCAGGACAGCATCCTGCGCTCGATGTTCGAAGGACATGACATCGGCGAGATGTCCCTCCCCGAGTTCGAGACGAACTTGAACCTAGGAGTCTACGACGTCACCGACAGCCAAAAGAGCTTTTTGAGTACGATGATTGCGAAGCGACTCGAGAAACTGAAGCAAGGCACACCGTAGAGAGGAGGCCGAATTCATGGCCGAGAGTGCGAGAGAGAAGCGAATCCAGAACGAATTGCGTGTCGTCGCGAGAATCATCGAGACGCAACGCGTCCGCCTCGAACGGGGCGACGTGCTCAACATCCAGACGACCGACGGCTTTCTGACCGTCTATCAGGACGACACCTCAGACACCCCAAAAACTGTTACACTAATAGATAAGTTCGACTTCCGGGTCAACCTGAAGGTCGCGGATCTACTAAAGGGGAAAATCGTCTGACGGAGGGGTAAACGTTATGAGGAAACTACTTGCGGGCACTTTAGGAATCAGCTTGTTTTTACTTGGAGCTTGCTCAAATTCCAATGAGTCTTTGGTTCAACGTGATATTGAACACGTTGAGAAGGTCATGACAGCCGAAGAGGATGACTATTTGCTGATTGTAAAAGAAGAAGATGGTGAATTCGAAGAATTTGTTGAATTCGTAAAAGAGGTAGCGAACGAAGAGAATCAACAAGTCACGCTCTATAATACGTTTCAGCCAGATGGCGAGGAACTTGTCGATCGTGGTAACTTTGAATACACTGACGAACTAAAAGGTGCCGTTCTATACTCGATTCAAGATGGAAACGTCACAGATGAAATCAATGTTGGAATGTTGACGGCGGACAATTACGAACAACAGTTAGCGGACTTCTTTACTAGGACTCAGTAGATTGGGGGTCTTTCAATGGCTGATTCCGATTTAATCACCAAATTACAGGAATACGAAGACGTACTCCAAATCAGTAGTATGGTCAATGACGCACTACGCTCAATGGGATGGATTCTTGTCAGAGGACTATCAGTCTTGATTGACGGCCTTGAATCAATCACGGATCAAATCCTATTAACCAATACATTTTTCAATAATGACCAAGTGGTTGAATTCGTTCTTACGATTCAACCTTTTTTGTATGTTCTTTTAGCAGGAAGCTTCTTGTTCACTGGGTACTTGTTGATTTTTCAAAAGAAATTTGAACGTGAGAGTTTTTTGATCAACCTGTTCATCACACTATTAATCTTAGGTTTACTTTCACCAACTATGAGCCGAATTCAGGAGTTCTCTGATGGAGCAATCGCAGAGATTGGGGCAGATTCGCTTTATGACGGGGAAGCCTCATTATCTGAGAGTATCTTAAAGCGGAATGTACATGATTTGATTGAGCACGATTCGAAGAATTTCGATGCTACTACAGGAGAATCATTAAATGCCATTCCGACTGAGTTGATTGATAATATCCGAATTAATGAGATTTTCGACAAGAACAACTATGACTTATCGGCAACCGGAAACAAATTGGCCGAGTCCTATATTCTATGGAACGGAAAAGAGACAAGTCTCGGTAAACTCGATCAAAGTGGCGTCGAATGGAACAACCAGTATTACTACCGCTATCAGCCGAACTGGTTGACCATCTTCGTGACGCTCGGGATCATGGGCTTCACACTATTCTCGATTGCCTACAAACTGGCGCGCCTGTCGTTCGAGCTCGCCTTCAACTATGTCTTGGCGATCCTCGTCGCCCCGGCCGACCTACACAGTGGCCAAAAGACGAAGAAGGTCATTCAGAGCATTTTGAACACGTTCCTCGTGATTATCCTGATCTTCGTTTCGATCAAACTGTACACGATCGGGACCGCCTATCTCGCAGAGACGTTGGACGGTTTCGCCTATCTGATCGCCCTCATCGCCTTCTCGGTCGCATTGATCGACGGACCGAACATGGTCGAGCGGCTGTTCGGGATTGATGCCGGGCTCAAACGGGGCTGGGGTGTCGCGCTCGGCGCCTATGCCGCCGGGAAAGGTGTGACCTCGGCAGGTGCCCACGCCGTCTCAAAAGTAGCGCGTTCCACACAAGGCGCACCAAAGATGCCCTCACTCCATGAGGCCGCGACGACCCGGATAGATCCAACCGCCGTGCCCAAGAACGTTTCACCGCTTAGTGTGGCGGTCCAAGCTTCGCAGCGGACGGACGCCGAGAGGCAGATCGATCCAGATAATGTCGCTCAGGAGAACCAAACCGCAAGTCGCACGCAGACCGACAAAGAGAAACCGACAAATCCGAAGGACGTTGCGCAACCAATCAGTGGTCAAGAATCAGAACCGGAAGCGCAAGACTCTCCACACGTGAAGGAAGCGTCGGAGCGTACTTCGTCTCCCGAATCGATTCATGCGACGAACCCGAAATCGAATACCGAGCGTGGACCCGACCATCAAACAACGTCTTCTGAGACGCAAAGACCGGAATCGATTCACGATCATTCAAGTTCTGGTCATTCTCCAGGCCCTACTTCATCGACTATCGAACCGGTCACCGAATCTATTACTGCCGTGCCCGGACCAGCCAATCATCAAAACGAATCGGTAGCCCAAAACGACGCAACGTCAGCGATACCTCATGAGGCACCACCTTCAGGCGGCTCATCCTCGTCTTCTTCATCTACGATGGATTCGAGTGATGTATCAACGGAGAAACGCCAAGGACGCGCCCGACGGACCATCCATCAAGACACCGTGCTCGATGTCGAGACCGAGGTCATCGAACAGGTACGTGAGAATCATACGCACCGTCATAGCCAGCAACAGGAAGATTCACGACGGATCTATCCGACCACGCCACCGCGACCTGACCAAACTAAGAAGAAGGAGTGACGACCCATGCGCAACTACCGGATCCCGAACGAGGTCACGACCGAACTGAAAATCAATAAGATGCTCTATCTGCACGACTTCCTGTTCCTCGTCGGGCTCATCGTGCTCCGGCTCGTAACGCTCCCGTTCATCCCGTCTATGCTGCACATACCGTTCACGGTCTTCCTTGTCGTCTTCGGGCTGTTCATGGTACTGCGGCCGGCGACGAACCCACAGAAGCGGATGGTCCACGCGTTCTATTACGCGCTCATCAAACGGAAAGACACCTATATCGCGCTCGACGCGCAGACGAAAGGACGTGATTGAGATGACCTTTATTGAAGACACGTTACGAGAACCGCGACGCACAGGCACCTGGCTCGACGAACAGGACGTGGTCGAGAAACGGAAGGTCAAAGACAAGGTCGTCGTCAAATCGACGGTCGCCGAACTGATGCCGGTCGTCGACATCACCGGGACCGAGGCGTTCGAGATGCGCGACGGGACCTATCTCGACATGGTCCAGCTCACCTCAAAGGACATCTATTCTTTAAATGAAGAGGAAAAAGACCATGATGTGTTCTCGCTCGCCTATCTTCTGCAGGCGTACACGCACCCGCTCAAGGTCGTGCCGCTGAACACACCGCTCAGTCTCGAACGGCAGAAAATCAGCATCGAACGACAGATTCGACAAAATCAAACACCCGCCTATCTACCCTTTTTACTCAAAAAAAAGCAGGAGCTCGAATACCTCGAGGAGCATCGCACCAATCGCGATTATCTCCTCTTTTTTTATGCCGATGACGAGCGGACGCTACGCGAGAGGAAGACGCATCTCTATAAACTGCTCCGCCGCTCTAACCCGATGCGAGAGCTGACGCTCGACCAGAAGGTGCATGTGCTCTATCAACTGAACAACCCGAACACGAAACCACAACTCGACGCCTGAAGAAGGGAGTGACGTATATGTGGCAACGCCTGCGTGACAAGTTATCCAAACAACAGGACCCAGAGACCGTCAAGATCGAGAAAGGCTACAATCCCGACGTCATCGCCAAGATTCAGCCGCAGGGCGGCATTAAGTTCGACGCCAACTTCGTCCGGCTCGGTGACGGCTACCTGTCGTGTCTCCATGTCTATAAATATCAGTCGCTTGTGTATGACTACTGGCTCGAACCGATTTTGAACATGCCGGGCGTTTTGACGACGCTCGACATCGGGACGGCCGACAAGCGTGAGATCATCCAGACCATCAACAAGTCGATGGCCGAACAAAATACACGCTTCGAGAACGCGAAGGACAACATCGACCGCATCGACGCCCGGGAGACGTATAAGGAGCTGAACGAGCTCTACGAACAGATCACCCAGGGCGAGACGATGAAATATCTGCACCTACGCCTCTATGTAAAGGCGAAGACGCTCGACACGCTCGAGGTGAAGGTGCAGGAAGTGATGGAAGAGCTCGAAGCCCGAAACTTCCGTTCGACAATTTTCCTGAACGAACAGGAATGGGAATGGCAGAGCCTGTTCACGAGCTATGATCAACAACAAAAGCTCCCGAACCGGCGCCGCGGGAAAGAGATTCCTTCCCTCTCTATCGCCGGCGGCTACCCGTTCCACTTCACGTCGCTCCAGGACGCGACCGGCACGTATTACGGGACGACCGACACGAACGGCAGCGTCATCTTTGACCTGTTCCATAAGGACAAACAGCGCAAGTTCTATAACGCGCTCATGATCGGCAAGATGGGGTCCGGCAAGTCGACACTCCTCAAGAAGACCGTGCTCGACCAGGCAATCAAGGGCAACAAGATCCGCATCCTCGACGTCACGGGCGAATTCTCGGACCTCGTGCATCAGCTCGGCGGGAAAGAGATCGCGCTTGACGGGTCGGCCGGTCTCATCAATCCGCTCCATGTCTATAAGACCGTGACGAACAACGACGGCAGCGCCAACGAGGCACTCTCGTTCATGCAGCACCTGTCGAAGATGGCCGTGTTCTATCACTACATCAACCCGGCGGCGACGCAAGAAGAGACGAACGAGTTCGAGATCCTGCTCCGGGACTTGTACGTTCGGCACGGGCTCTGGGATGAACAGGGTGAACTGCCGATCACGACGCATCCGGCGAACCGGTACCCGACGTTCTCCGACTTCTTGAACCTCGTGCGTCGTGAGCTCTACACGGACGACACACGCACCTCGATCAAAGAAGCGATCAGTCCGAACCGGGTGCGGCGTCTCGAGAATATCGAGCTCGCCGTCACGAACCTCGTCCACAACTATGACAACATCTTCGACGGCCATTCCTCGATTGACCGGTTCGACGAGGAGCTCATCGTCTCGTTCCCGCTCCGGAACCTGACGAGCCTACGCGACGAGGTGTTCCAGGCGCAGGTGTTCTCCTTGATGAACATGCTGTGGGACGGGATGATCGCCAACGGCTCGAGTCAACTGAAGGCCTATAACCAGGGCGTGCTCCGGACCGAGGAGGCATGCAAGTACCTCATCGTCATCGACGAGGCGCACCACTTGATCAACACGCGCGACATCGCGCAACCGGCCATCCTGTATCTGCAACGCTGCATGCGCGAGGCGCGCAAGTATTTCGGCGGTATCTTCTTCGTGTCGCACTTGATCACCGACTTCGTGCCGGCCGGATCGAAGTCCGAGAACGCCGAGAACGTCAAGTCGCTCTTCCAATTGACGCAATACAAGATCATCGGCGAACAGGACGCGGAGAGCATCCCAATCATCCAGACGGTGTTTGATGGCCAACTCTCGAATTCCGAGATGCGCATCATCCCCTCGCTCGAGACGGGACGCGTCGTCCTTAGCATATCCGGCGTACAGAACCTCATCTTTGACGTCGATGTCGCACCCGAAGAACTCGTCTTGTTCGGTGGAGGTGCCTGATGTGGGCGGCCGCGAAACGGACGGCCCGCTTCGCCGTCACAGCGAAATGGCAGCTCGCAACGCTCAAGTGGCGACTCATCCTGCTCAGCATCGCGGCACTCGTCTTGTTCCTGGTCATCCTCGTTGTCGGCATCCTCGACACGCTCACAGGTGTCCAGAACGAACAACCGACCGACGTCACGTTCAATACCGCAGGAGGTCTACAGGTAAGCGACCAGGTGCTCCAATATCGGGGCTTGGTCGAATCGGAACTGTCGAAGCACGGACTGGCCGAACAGACGAACCTCGTACTCGCGCTCATGATGCAGGAGAGCGGCGGACGCGGGAACGACCCGATGCAAGCGAGCGAATCGAAATGTGGACGCATCGGATGCATCACCTCCCCCGAGGAGAGCATCGTCTACGGCGTCGAACATTTTACCTCCGTCTTCGAACGGGCGAACCGTGACGTGCAGCTCACGCTACAGAGTTACAACTTCGGAGGCGGCTTTATTAACTATGTCCAGGAGAACGGTGGGCGCTACTCGAAAGAACTCGCCATCTCGTTCTCGCAGATGATGTACCAACGCGTGAAACACACCGGTATCTATCGTTGTCATCGCCCGAGCGCGGTCCAGCACGGTGCCTGTTACGGGGACATCGAGTATGTCGATGCGGTGTTGAAATATCTTGCGCCGGTCGCCGTCGCCGACGGGGTCATCACGAAAGAACTGTTGTCGGGGTTACATTCCCCGCTCGCCATCCCGCTCAACGTGACATCGCGTTTCGGGTGGCGCGTCGTCTTCGGACAACGGGACAACCACACCGGTATCGACTTCAGTTGCACCCCATCCGACACGATCCACGCGGTCAAGAGTGGCACCGTCATCTATAGCGGGAATCGTGGACCGTACGGCAATCTCGTCCAGGTCCGGCATGACAACTACATCACGGCGTACGCGCACCTGAGTCGTCACGGCGTCCAGACCGGGCAACAGATCGACGCTGGGCAGGCGCTCGGGTACTGCGGCACGACAGGCCGATCGAGCGGGAACCATCTGCATTTCGAGATCAAGACGAGTGAATGGTCCGGTCATATCGACCCCGCCCCGGTCTTCGGATTTTGAGTCATGGATGTATGGAAAGGAGGAGAAAGGATGAACTTCACCGCACGTCACCTCGCGTATCTGTTCGGGGTACTGCTACTGATTTCAACCGCGGCGAACATTTTTTTCTATCAACAAGTGACAGCTGTCACGAGTACTTCAGCGGCGAGTCAGACAGAAAATGAGATTGTCACTCCCCCTGAATCGACAACCTCAGGGGAATCGTCAGCGGACACCGAACAAGTCGTCGCTTCGACAGAGACGGAACGAATGGAGGAGCTGACGACACGCGCGACGCGCTTCGTCGAGTACGCCTTCATCATCACCAAAGACAGTTACACGACCCAGAAACGACAGGCGAAGGACGTCATGTCGGAGGAACTCGCAACCACACTCTTCGCCGCTGACGGAAGCGATGTCGGCACGTTCGAGACGACCGTCCGCGACATCAAGGTGTTCCCTTCTGTCTCCGGAGAAGAATGCCTCGTACGGTTCGAACAGCACCTGTTGATCACCGAGACGGGTTATGAAGAGACGACGCAAGAACTGTTGGCCCTGACGTTCGAGTCCATCGAAGGACGTTTGGTCGTCACCGAAATGGAAGACCTGACACCTGAAGGAGGAATCTAGATGCGACGACAAACACGACGGCGTCTCACCCAGAACGTCTCCCGGTTCTACCTCGTACTCGGTGTATTCTTTGTCATCGGCTTCCTCTTCTTCGGTACCTCGTCGTTCTTCTTCGCCGAGGAAGCGCCGATCAATGAGACGCCAATCAACGAGGCGATTCGGCTCTCGAACGGGGAGACCGTGACGCTCCATTCTTGGAGTTATGACATGGATAAACGGACGATGCGCGTCCGCCTTTCACTTGATGAGACACCAGGTAACACGAACGATCATCTCTTCTGCTACGTCTATAAGGCACGACCGGATTCTGAGAAGGAAGTTGTGTTGCTCTACGAACGGAACGACCAATATGTGCTCGAATTGAAAGATGTGCCGAACGATTTTGACCAGCTCGCTGTCCGGATTTACGGATTCGATGACTCACAATCAATTGACACACTCACACCCGATAAACGAGAAGAAGGTCTCCTGACGTCCCTCTATGCCGACCGTCGGACCATCGAACAGGCGAGTCACAATTCATCTAACGAGACAACTTTCACGAGGTTGTTCGTCGAGGACGAGCTCACGGAGACAGAGCAACAATTAGAAAAAGCGCAACAATCAGTCGAAGCGCAGCGGCAACAAATCGAGCGAATCGACCGTGACAAAGAGGAACTCGAAGACGAACTTCCCTATCTCTCGCTCGACGAACAGGTCGAACAGGAGAACGAGATTTTCGACCTCGGCCGGAAGCGTGACGAGCTCACACTAGAACTTGAAAAGCTCGAACAGTCGGTCGTAGCGCTCGAAGAAAAGCACGACAAGTTGCGTGTTCGGCTCCGGGAACTATCAATTTAAGTGGCACATTTCGTGCCAAATCGTTGGTTTCACTGGCACATTTCGTGCCGTTTTTGGAGTTTTGATGATATCACGGAAATCCCAGGCTCTGCCTGGGCTATCACGACAAGTGATAGCAGTTTCCCCTTATGCTCTTTGAACGAACTTTTCGGACGTCGGCAAAATATAGCCTCTAGAAAGGTGGTCAGGCAAATGGATCTGTTACTCCGCGACATCGACCCCGTCATCGTGAAGCAGATCGATGAATGGGCGAAGGAACACAACCGTTCCCGGCAACAATATTTGAAAGAATTGCTCGCCTCCTGGTGCGCGAACGGCATCCAATCGACGCAGGTCGAGCGACTCGAACGACAGCTCGAGGCGAACACGCTCCACTTGAAACGGAGTGCGGACGAGCTCGCCCAGGTGACCCGTTTGTTGAGTGAGGTGATGCAGGATGCGTGAGACGCCGGGTGTCGTCATCAAGTCGAAGTTCAAGGTGCCGGGCACGAAAAAGAAGTCACGTCGCTACACGACGTACCTAGACTACATCAATCGACCGGACGCGAAAGACAGTCGGGAACAGTTCGAGACGTATCACGACTATATGGAAGACGAGACGAAATCGAGCGGTTTGTTCACACGCGAGGACGATCGATTGGACGACGAAATGCGTCGCGCCGTCCGCGACATCTTCAAGCATGCGCAAGAGAACGGGAGCATCCTCTGGCAGGACGTCATCTCGTTCGACAACGCCTGGCTGCGCGAGACCGGTGTGCTCCACGACGACCTCGTCGACGAGAAACGGTTGATCCAGGCGACGCGGAACGCGGTCGAGGCGATGCTCCAAAAAGAGAAGATGGTACACGCCTATTGGACCGGTGCCGTGCATTACAACACCGACAACATCCACGTGCATGTCGCCATCGTTGAGACGAGCCATATACGCGAGCGCGGCAAACGCAAACCGAAATCAATCGAGCTGATGAAGTCGAAGGTCATCCATTCCCTCGCCGACCGGACGAAAGAACAGGAGAAACTGAATGCGTTCATCCGCGACGAATTGGTCGCCCATAAGCGGAACCGGAAGATTCAAACGTTCCCGAACCGTGTCTTTCATCCCGACCTCGCCCGTCAGTTCAAGGACATCTATGAACGCTTGCCGGAAGACAAACGTCAATGGCGCTACAACATGAACGGGATGCAGCCACTCCGTGAATCACTCGACCGTTTGACCGACCGCTATATCGACATTCACTTCAAATCAGAGTTTCAAGCCTTCAACGAGCGACTCGAACAGGAAGTGTCGTTCCATCGCCGTAGCTACGGCGACACGGAGAAGGCCGAGCGGTACCGGATGACAAAGCGACAAGACCTCTACACCCGGATGGGGAATGCCATCCTCTCTGAGATGCGAGACTTGTCAAAAGAAGAAGCGACATGTGAGAACAATGAAGCCCCCAAACATCCAATCCGACGCGCGTTCAAACAACAAAAGCTATTCAACGAATCACTCTACCGGATCGAGCGGCATATGAACGACGAATTCGAACATTTGAAGAACCAACGTGCTTTCGAACAGCTGGAACGGGACATCGAATATGGAAAGTGAGGGAGGACGATGGAAGAGTTGAGACAGATCCGTCTTCGTTTGAAGCCGGAGACGGTCGCGTATTTGGAGGAGTTCGCCGACGACAAACGCTTCGGCCACCTCGGTCAGGTCATCGACCATATCGCAGAAGAACATAAACAACTGGCCGACGAGAAGTGGGACATGCAGTTCCTCACCCGCTCGATCAGCACGCAGGTCTCTCGTCATATCGAGAAGATGATGAACAAGCAGGTGTCGACAGAGCTTGAGCGCATCCGACTCGCCGCGAACCGCTCCGACCGTCACGGTCAGATTCTGACGGAGCTCCTTCAGGCGCTGATGCAGACCGAGGGTATTGAGGACATCATGACAACGGATCAGTTCAAGCCAACGTTCCTCGCGACGGCGGAACGTATCGTCCAGGAACGCATCGAACACCAAAAACAGAAGAAGGACACACTAACTTTTGAGAGAGGATGAATCCTATGCGACCACTTGACCGTCCCTTCACGATGGGACAACTGTTGACGCTTCAACCCGATACCGTCACCGTCTTCATCTATGGAAAGCGGTACCACATCCCGGTGTCCGCTTCCGAGCACCAACTTTTGACCACTATCGCGCAAGACGAGGTCGTCTTACTTCCCATCAATTTCAATCGGACACGGCTGTTACTGGACATCCCGGAAACGTCGACACAACTCGAACGTGAACTGAACGAATTCACAGATACCGAAGAATCTATCACCGATTTGTTGAAGGAAGGAGTCTGACACGATGGCCAAGATGAAGACGAATGAAGAACGGAAAGCCGAGCTCGAGGCCTTGACCGAGCAGATGGGAAAACAGATCGACAGCTACTTCGAGAGTCCGGAGAAGATCCGGGAACATCTCCAGTTCCTCGGCAAGTTCCATCAATACTCGATGCGGAACGCAGTTTTGATCGAGTCCCAGTTCCCCGGTGCGGTCGCGGTCGGCTCTTTTCCGTTCTGGGAGAAGCAAGGCGCACAGGTCCAAAAAGGTGAGCGTGGCATCAAAGTATTCGTCCCGAACCCAGTGACGTATGCCCTGCACAAAGATGAATGGGTGCCGCTCAGCAAGGCACCAAAGCCAATCAAAGACGGCGTAAAACAAGGACGAATCCCGTCACGCAAGATGATGTACTTCAAGATCGGTCACGTGTTCGAGTACACGCAGACCGACGCGCGCGAGAAAGGGATTGAGGTCTCGGACATCTTCAAACGGTATCACCGTGACGGCGGGATTGAGAACGAACAAGACATCCGTGACGCCTTGACGACGCTCGCGGATGCCCGGAATGTGACGCTATTGGAGGAACCGCTCGACGAGATCGGTACGGCGAAGGGTTGTTACTACCCGGAGCTACATGCGATTGCCTTGAACCCGCGAAACACATCCATCGAGGACATCACTGTCCTGATCCACGAGCTCGCCCATTCGGAGCTGCACAACCAAGAGCGGAATCTCGAACGGGACCAACCGCTCACGGCACCCGAGAAGGAGTTCCAAGCCGAGATGGTCGCCTACGTCGTTTCGCATCAACTTGGATTCCCGACGGACGACTTTTCGCTCTCCTACTTGGCTGGTTGGACGAAAGACAAGGAACTTCTCGACAAGGAAAAGCTGTTGCAGGAGGTCCACCAGACATCCGCAGCTTTCCTCGATCACATCGAGTCTCATCTCGAGAAAGCTCACACCTTGGAGCAGGAGAAAGAACGGAGCCCTCTCGATTACCTTGAACAGCTGGAGCGACGTATGGGATGGAAAGAGGCTGACCTCAGTCTTTATGAACGGGTTCATGCCGTACAAAGTGTGTTTCCCGAGGAGGTGGAGCCCTATCTGAACGCAAAAGCGGCCCTCGAGACGAACCTGAAAGTGGATCGCGTCGATGAGCCGCTCATGTATATTCATGATAAAGCGTTCGGGTTCCAGTCATTCGGTATTGCCAATAATCATGACTTCAGTGAAGACCAGCTTGTTGCTTATACAATCGCATTACCGAATCAACCATTGGTCAGTGGTCACTTCGACCCGGAAAGTGCCGTACATCCTTTACACCATCTTGAAAAAACCAATCGTTTGGAGAGACCGGTCCTGAAATCGCTTGAAAATCACTGGCATGACGTGTTGTTAGATGAAGAACAAAAGTCCCTTTCAAGAATTTCATTGTTTAACATCGAAAGACTCTGGTGACTTCGTGGGTATGATGATTTAAAAATTCATACCCTTTTCAATTTCAGAGCGCTGCCATTGCTTTTACCTCATACATTTTGTGTAAGCATATGAGCAGCTGTTTCACGCATATCTTGTAGGTCAGATATCTCTGCGAATTCAGCTACAGTTATTGCGCTGGTTGTTAACAACTCAATTATATGCTCATCCATTCTTGACCATGTTCTTCCGCCTGCATTGTCGTAAGCATCGAGTAACTTTGTCAAACCATCCTTACCAAACAGTAATAGATGTGATAGAAAATCCACAGATGTGTCCGCAATACTAATTTCTGTCCAATCTATCAAACCAGAGACCTCAAAATTCTTATTTATTAGTATGTGGCCAGGGTGTAAATCCCCGTGGCTTACACCTACATGCGATGGCCATAGCGAATCATTCGCCAACCATTCTTGCCAACGCTCCCATAGCTCTGAATTCACATGATACTTCTGTCTCACCTTCTCCATCCGTATCTTCATTGAACTGTTTAAATCTCTAGCATATAGAGTTTTGATACCGATTTCTTTGAAGTGTCGATGTGGTAATGTGTGTAGTTCTGCCAACACTTTACCTAATGACTGATAGTAAGATTGTGGTGTATTCTCTTTGTCAAAACTCCAGATGTAATCTTGTTGCTCTACATCAATTGTTGCAACCGGAACACCATCTAATTGCTTATACGCAATTAGTTCATCATCAAAAATTGACCAATTTGGAACTTGAAAACTCACATGTTCTTCCATAATTTCTAGTGCCCTCTTTTCTTTCAAGGCGCTCCTCATCGAATCTAATCTTCGAGGAATTCTTAGTATCCACTTGCTACCAAGCGTATCTTTTGCATAAGCAACTTGAAAATCAACACCCGATTCATTTACCACAATGCTATTCTCTAACACATCTAATCCTTTATTTTTTGCAAGCCGTTTAAATTCGTTCATGATTTGTTCCTCCAATTTTTATGTTGTGCGATAAGCAAGTGAAATGTATGCATTTTTAATACTTTTTCATTTCAATCTTTTCTAATTAGACTTAACTAAATGAAGTCATAAAAAAATCACAGACAAAATGGTGTCTGTGATCAAGAGTAAATGAGCTACAACCAAGAAGCGTCCATTATCAAAAATAAAAGGACACGACAAAAAGAGTTGTAAATCTGCTATGTTTGTAAGTGTGTGGTTTCTTCGTCAAAGATTGATAAAAATGTGCAGACTACTCCCATTTACTCTGTTTTATGAAAACAGAGCCTTTGAACATATTCAATTAGCCATTGTTCAAAGTGTGGTGGCGTAATCTCCCGGCGTGCATCATTCTTAACAATCCTCCTAGTGAATATTATGCTGTTGACTTTATATCAGTTTTTATTCAATGTCAATCGAGCTTTATATTTAGATAAAAATTATTTGCCGATTTGTCTTTATTAAAAAATACTGATTTGTAAGTTTTAAAAATACAATCATGAATAATTGATACTCGTTTTTAATCTTCCCAAAGCTCATCCATCAACTCATCGATATCACTCGATAATCGTTTGCGTTCCTTGGCGTCCACTTCAACTTTCCCATCTTCATAAAACCAAAGCACGTCACCAGGTTGAACCGTGTCTGGAAGTCGTGACTTTGGAATATCCTCCATCACTTCTCCGAATTCGACGACAGCCAAGTCCCCTTCAAATCGATCGATGATACCTCTCCGTCGCTTCATCTTGATTTCTTTACGGCATAACTTGAACCGTTCCCTGTAATGATGATCGTGCCATTCTTATCTGTGCGAAGCGTGTTCGGTTTTTGACGCTTCAAGTTCGTCACCACTTCGGAAGTCGGATGGCCGTAGCTGTTCTTCCCGACACTGATGATAGCATGCTTCGGTTTGACCGTGTTCAGGAACGTACTGCTTGTCGACGTCTTGGCACCGTGATGTCCCACCTTTAAGACATCTGCACGGAGCGTCTGCTTCTTCGCCATCATGTCCTTCTCAGAAACGTGTTCCGCGTCTCCCGTGAACAAGAACGTGTTCTTCTTGTACGTTACATGAAGGACTGCACTCCAGTTGTTCAAGTCACTGTTCGAGTAGGATTTGACCGGACCCACAAACTTCGCACTGACGCCTTTGATCGGTAGCTTCACGCCGGCCTGTGCCGTTTTGATGGTCTTCCCTTCCCGTTTGACGGCTTGCAGAAAATCTTTGTAAGCCTGGGTCGTGTGCTTCACTTTCGGCGCGTAGACGTTCTCGACACGATAGGCATCTAGGATTTCGTCTAATCCACCAATATGATCCGCATCCGGATGCGTCGAGATCAATACCTCGATATCGTCAACTTTTTGCTTTTTGAGGTAGGCGACGATGGCATCGCCCTTTCCTTTGTTACCCCCGTCGATGATGACGTCCTCACCGCTCGGCATCTTGATGTAGATGGCGTCTCCCTGTCCGACATCGATGTAATGGACTTTAATGCTCGTAGCGGCTGATGCTTCCCCGTATGGTGACACCAATAGCGCTCCACTAAATAGAACGGCACTCCCAATCTTGATCAATTTATTCATCTTCTATCACTCCACTTTAAAATTATTGTAAAATTATCCAACACACCTTTATTATAATCCGCTATTTGTTAAATAGCTTCTAATTCCTGCGGTTGACCACATACATAAATAGGTAAGGTGTGATGATAGGAGGAGTGAGAGAAATGGATTTACGAAAACCAATCGCAATAAACAAGACGTATAAACCGGTCCTGATTTTTAAAGACGGGGTAGAAGTAAAGGAGTGTGTCTCCATTCAGGAAGCTGCACACTATCTGAAGGGATACACGTTATGTACCGCCATGCCGTATCGCCACATTATGAATGGCATTATCCTTGATGAGACCTGGATCCATGAGGGAAGCAGCTATCGGTTCACCACTGATCCTGATGTGAAAAAGGCAAAGCTGGCAGAGATGGAGGCTCAGAACAAAGTCCGTTTTTAAGGAAGGACAGAATTACGAAATCGAACAAGTCTCATGTGCGGCACCTTACATACGCTGTACACGACTTCGTCACTGTTTGTTAAAACCCTACGAGGTACACTTGAACTAAAAAGGGGTTCTCCTCATGCGACTTCAAGAATGGATTCAGCAATATCACGGTACAGAGTTACTGCGCTTTGATCACCTCTGCGAGTACTTAGATGCGACACCGTTTGAAATCAAACACCACCTTGATGGAATCAGTCCTGAGATAACCGGCGTACTGAAGTCAGAAGAGGGTATTGGTGACGACGCGTTCATCACGAAGCTGGAACATCATTTGCTGAATCGATTCAACAAACGAAGAAAAAAAGTGAAAGTCACGATTGAGGTCGAACTGCCATTACCGGAAGAAGCCTACAACTTTTGTCAGCGCGAACGATTTAGAATGATCGAACGCGTCACTCAACATATGGACGAACAAAACGTGAAGGATTGGCGCATCGTAAACATGCGGAGGATATAATTGAACATAGATCGTATTGACTCATCTACATATATACATGCTATAAGGAGAACAAAATGAAATTTACCTACTTAGCCTTGCCTTTGGCCATCCTGCTGATGGCCGGTTGTACCAGTGAAAACACCCCTTCTACAAATGAGAAAGCAGAGGAGCCTGCTACTCAAACAGAAGAAGTCGTCGAGACGACCGAAACGAGCACAGACGACGCAAATACGGAGACGACTGCAGAAGAACCTGCAACAGCCGAAGAAACGGTCACAAATTCGGATAACAATCAATTCTCCGGCTATAAACTGATCAATGTTGATGGTGGGGACTTGTCCGGGTACCGTGAGGCGAACGTCGTCGTCGATATCGGATATGGAGATCGCGAGTATTGGGCGTTCACGAACGAACATGGTCAATTGATTCGTGTCATCGCCGATCAGATCATCTTGCAGGATGATGATTCGGAGGATGTGACCTCGGATGGCCGTTACTATCATGACGAGGCGAAGGTCTCAGGCGTCGAAAACAGTGATCTCGATGAAGGCCACGTCATCGCTGACTCGCTCGGGGGCGTCTCGAACGCCTACAACATCACACCACAAGATAGCACGCTCAACCGCTACGGGGACCAGGCCTATATGGAGGACGTCATCCGTATGGCCGGCGGCGCGACCGACTTCGAGGCGATCATTACCTATCCGGATACGAAAACTTATATTCCGTCACACTACCAATACACCTATACGGTCAAAGGAAATGTCGTCACCGATTCCTTCGACAACGTTAACCCGGATGAAGTGAATGCAGCACTCGGCCTAACAGAAGGTGAACCGGAACCCGCAGCTGCACCTGAGGCCACAGGCGATGTCTCGAGCGTAGATACGAATGGCAACGGTCAGGTGACGATCCAGGAAGCGAAAGACGCCGGTTTCACGATGCCGATCATGAGCGACCATTGGCTCTACCCCTATATGCGTGATAACGATAATGACGGAATGGTAGGGGAATAAAAATAGAATCATTTTAATACAAGGAAAATTGCAAATAGGAAGGCAGCATTTTTTTCAAGTGCTGCCTTCCTATTTTTTCAGCTATTTTGTTGAATCAGACGATGACTAAGGACTGTTTCGACAAGTACCACCGTCTCAAATGTTGCACAATAGTCAACTTCCTCGAAGTCTGTATGCTCGTCACGGTAACCGATGGATAGATTCACAGACGGAATACCGAATTCCGCAAATACTTTTGCATCACTTGATCCCCCGTTGCGCGTCGCCTTCCAGTCGTTCATTCCGACCAATCGCCCCGCTCTTTCGAACAGTTCTCCATAAGACGCTTCACAAAAATCGAACATGCCTCGACATCCGGTGACAATGTCGCGTGTGCCCCGACGGTCCAACACGATGGTTGCATCCACGTCATGGATAAATTCTTGATCGATGCCACGCGCACCACATAACCCTGTCTCTTTATAATGGACCCAAGATTTCAGACACGAAAAAGGAGATGTTAAGGTAGGTATATGAAACGAAAAAGATATACACCCGAATTCAAAACTCAAGTTGTGTTGGAAATCTTGAAGGAAGAAAAAACAATGAGCCAGATTGCTTCCGAACATGGCATCCATGTGAACCAGCTGCATAAGTGGAAAACACATTTCCTGTCAGAGATGCCACAAGTGTTCAAGAAACAGAACAAGGACCAAGAGAAGATGAGAGCCGACTATGAAGAGAAACTGGAAAATCTCTATGCAGAAGTCGGAAAGTTAACCACGCAGCTGTCGTGGATCAAAAAAAAATCTGGCATCTACCACGATTAGACAGGAACGGGTAGAGATGATGGAATGGGGAAACAGTAAACTTCCTGTTTCCCAACAGGCCGATCTGCTTGGGCTCAATCGTTCCAGCCTTTATTACAGGCCGGTTGCCCCTTCGCCTGAAGAGGTTGCCATCAAGCATAGGATTGATGAGATCTACACCAAATATCCGTTCTACGGGTCACGCAGGATTGCCGAAGTATTGAAAAATGAAGAGGTGAATATCAACCGCAAGAGGGTCCAGCGTCACATGCGCGAGATGGGCATACAGGCTCTCTATCCAGGCCCCAATCTGAGTAAACGCAACCTGCAGCATCGCATTTATCCATACCTACTGAAAGGGGTGAACATTACCCGTCCCAACCAGGCTTGGGGCATTGATATCACGTATATCCGCCTGCAGGATAGCTGGATGTATTTGGCAGCCATCATCGATTGGCACTCCCGGTATATCATCAGCTGGGAACTGGACCAGACACTGGAAATAGGTTTTGTCCTGGATGCCGTCCGGCGGGCTTTCACGATCGGACAGCCGGACATCTTCAACAGTGACCAGGGTAGCCACTTCACCAGTTCCAAATATATCCACCTCCTGAAGGAACAGCCTGCCGTCCAAATCAGCATGGACAGCAAGGGTCGGGCACTGGATAACATCATGATCGAACGTTTCTGGCGGAGCCTCAAGTACGAAGAGGTCTATCTGAAGGACTACGGGACACCAAGAGAAGCGAGACAGAACATCCGTGACTACATGGAATTCTATAACTGGGAACGTCCCCACCAGTTATTGGGTTATAGGACACCGGCATCCATCTATTTTCAGTAGGTTACTGTCCTTGCCATCTCGGAGCAATTATCTTTCCCATCCCAGGACCTGTCAAGGGAAAATACGCCCTTGACAGAACCTGGCATAGGAAAGGCTGGGTCTGCAAGATGGGACAAGGACAAGAAGAATGACTGTTTTCACCTTATTATTATAAAATTAGTGTTTTGACAATGGGATCCACTTTAGAACGCTTTATCAAAGTCAGGAAATTCAACTGTTCTTTCTGAAATGTGACGTTTGAAAGTCTGACGACCTCTTTTCTCATGATGACTGTTAGGTTTTCTTTTCCCTTTCATCGGAAGTGAGTGAACAGGAAGAATATCTTCTCTGAACATTCTGTACAGAATTTTAACAGAACAGCTGATAGATTCTTCATTTCTGCCTATGATGGTGTCAGGTGTCCAGCCGTCGGCTATCCTTTTTTGAATATAACTGATCTGATGCTTAGGAAGGACGATTCTACGTCTTCTGCAAAGAGATTTTCTTTTCTTATCGTTCTGATAGAATTCCAGTACAGATATACCTGCTTTGAGTGCATTAATTACATTATAGACGATCTCTCTTTAACGCTTAATTCTCCGGCAGATCTCACTGACCGAAATTTTCTGGTGGTAATATAATTCTATGGACGCAAGTTCATCCGTGGTAAGGTGTGTATAGGCCATTTGTGCTAACTCCTTAATGTTTTCTTTGGTCGGAAATACATATTAAGTTTAGCACAGAAGGCTTTTTTAGTTGTCTAGCTTAATTTTACAATCTGCGTACATTTAAATTTTTTAAAGCACACCGTAGGTGGCTAACTTGATTATAGAATTTCCCTAAATTTTTTAATAGAATATAATCGGAAATTCAGCTAAAAATTTGGAACTTTAAAATTGATACTTATAAACTTATTTCTCGTTAAAAAGGTAAAAAATATAAATATATTTAATTATGGAGAGGAAGTTTGGGATGAAAAATATCATCATCAAAGGTGCACGACAAAATAATTTAAAAAATGTTTCGTTAAGTCTTCCAAAGCATCAATTGACCGTTTTTACAGGAAAATCAGGATCTGGAAAATCTTCATTAGTATTTAGTACGATTGCAGCTGAATCTGAGCGTCTACTCAATGAAACTTATTCTACATATATACAGAATCAATTAACTCATTATGAGAAACCTGATGTAGATTCCATTCAAAATCTTCCTGTTTCAATGGTCATTGGTCAGAAAAGACTTGGTGGTAACTCGCGCTCTACAGTAGGTACAATTTCCGACATTTATTCTGCTGTTCGTCTACTATGGTCTCGTATTGGTCAACCATTTGTCGGATATTCAAATGAATTTTCATTCAATAATTCGGCAGGAATGTGTGAGAGATGCCAAGGCTTAGGATA
The DNA here is from genome assembly GCF_018617125.1 of Exiguobacterium sp. s181. Lineage (GTDB taxonomy): Bacteria > Bacillota > Bacilli > Exiguobacteriales > Exiguobacteriaceae > Exiguobacterium > Exiguobacterium profundum. Next base: position 55,666 of record NZ_JACSJM010000006.1, on the reverse strand, counting down.
TGTCGAGGAAATTGATATCGATGAATTGCTGGATTATGACAAATCTTTAAACGAACATGGAATTAATTTTCCTACATTCGGACCAGATCACTGGCGTGGTAAAAGCTATACGCATTCGGGTCTATTTGATAATGATAAGAAGCTGAAAGAGTATTCGAAGGAAGAGATGCATCAATTACTTTATTTAGAGCCGACCAAACTGACCAATCCTCCTGAAGAATGGCCCCGTACTGCAAAATATGAAGGGGTCGTCTATCGATTCAGGCGACTGTTTATTATTAATGATGGCTATGAAAAAAGCAGGTGGCCGGATGAATATGAGCGTGTTGTAACGACAATGGTTTGTCCTAACTGTCACGGAAAACGTTTAAATCAACGTATTTTAAGCTGCAAAATTAACGGTGCAGATATTGCTGATTTTACAAATCAAAGTATCGTAGAAAATATCCTGTTTTTAGACTATCTTACTGATAAAACAGCTGCATATATTGTAAAGCCGCTTAAACAGCAACTTCAATCTCTAGTTGATATTGGACTTGGTTATTTGACACTTGGTCGAGAAACACCTACATTATCAGGTGGTGAATCTCAGCGTATTAAGCTTATTCGTCATTTAAGTAGCCCACTGACCGATCTCGTATACATTATCGATGAACCGAGTGTTGGACTGCATCCTGAAGATATTGAAAATATCAATCGCATAATTATGTCTATTCGGGATAAAGGAAATACAGTTATTGTGGTTGAACACGATCCTGATATTATTAAGATTGCAGATCACATTGTTGACGTAGGACCAGGTGCCGGTAAAAATGGGGGTAGAATTACATTTGAAGGAACATACGATCAACTTCTCGACTCCCACACTGCGACTGGACAAGAACTCAAAGAAAAACATCAACTAAAAGTTCCAAGGTCATCTCAAGAAATGATTCATATCGGTCCAGTTACAAAAAATAACGTCAAAAATGTTGAAGTGTATCTCCCTAAAAATGCTATTTCTGTTATTACAGGGGTTGCTGGTTCTGGTAAGAGTACGCTCATAAAAACTGGGTTTAAACAGATTAAAAATGTTATATTCATCGATCAAAAAGCTATTAATGTTTCAAATCGTTCAAATATATTAACTTATACCAATACATTTGATGAATTACGAGCATTTTTCAGTAAGGAGACAGGGCTAAAGAAAAGTATGTTCAGCTATAATTCTGAAGGTGCTTGTCCAAACTGTAAAGGAAAAGGAATTCTTAAAACAGAACTTGCGTTTATGCCTGATTTTTCACAAGTTTGTGAAGTATGTCATGGAACACGTTATAGACAGGAAGTTCTAGATGCTAAAGTAGATGGTTACTCTATTGCAGATGTCTTACAATTAACGGTGGAAGAAGGAATAAATTACTTCAATACACATCATAAAATTCTGGAGATATTAAAATCCCTCGCTGCCACTGGTCTAGGCTATATGACACTTGGACAATCATTGGACACACTTTCAGGTGGAGAAATTCAACGTGTAAAGCTCAGTGAGTATTTAATCAATCAAGTGACTGACCACATCTTTATTTTTGATGAACCAACAACAGGGTTACATGAAAGGGATATCCATGTGCTGATCGAATTATTTAATCAATTAGTGGATGAAGGTAATACCGTCGTTCTAATCGAGCATAACTTGTCAATGATGACAGAATCAGACTGGTTAATTGATATGGGACCAGCTGCTGGTCAACAAGGAGGAAGATTATTATACAGTGGTTACCCAGAAGGTGTCCTTAGCATACAAGATAGCGTAACTGGGAAACATTTATCTAATTACATTCAAAAATAAGAGGAGTGTATTTAGTGGTGAAAAAAGTAAGATATTTTTAGTGATGGTAAAGTAAAAGCAAGTATATGTAATAAGAAGATATACTAAGCTGATACTTCATTTGGGCAATATGAGCCCCTATCCTTAATAAAGATAGTGAATTAATAGGTATTCACATAGCTGATAAATCTTTCGATAATTAAGAAGTAAAATTAAATAAATAGTTTGTTGAATATTTAATCTTGTGTAAAGGTAATAATATATGTATAAAGGTTTTATCATTTAAAATTAGGGGTATTAATAATGTGTTATACAGATATTATATAATAAAGGAGTAATGTGTATGAAGGCTGTAACATTTCAAGGTAAAAAGAAAATGAAAGTAAAAAAAGTTGCAGATCCAAAGATTATTGAACCAACTGACGCAATTATTAAGATTACTGCTTCAGGTATTTGTGGATCAGATTTACATTTATATCATCAAGGCGATATGTTTATGGATAAAGATTTTGTTATCGGACATGAACCAATGGGGATTGTTGAAGAAGTTGGTAAAGAAGTTAAGAATCTAAAAAAAGGTGATCGTGTCGTTATTCCTTTTAATATTGGTTGTGGCGATTGTTTTTACTGTAATAACCAAATGGAATCACAATGTGATCAATCTAATGAAGAACCTGCAAACTGGAAGATGGATAACGGTGCATTATTTGGATTTGGAAAAATGCATGGGAATTTTTGGGGTGGTCAAGCTGAATATTTAAGAGTTCCATATGCTGATTTTTCTTCTTTTGTTGTGCCAGATAGTGATTTAAAAGATGAACAAGTATTATTTTTATCTGATGTAGTACCTACAGCTTATTGGAGTGTCGAACATGCAGGTGTGAAGGCTGGGGATACTGTTATTGTATTAGGATGTGGTCCTATAGGTTTAATGGCACAAAAATTTGCGAAACTAAAAGGTGCCGAACGTGTTATAGCAATCGATAATGTCGAACATAGACTAGAGCATGCTAAAAAATACAATGGTGTTGAAGTTTATAATTTCGATAAAGAAAAAGAAATTGGTAAGTTATTGAAAGAAAAAACTAGTGGTGGTGCTGATGTAGTTATTGACTGTGTTGGTTTTGATGGCGCACAATCAAGTCCAGAACCAAAACTTTCAAAAACATCTCAACAAAGAGGAACAATTAGTCCGATTATTACAGCCGCTGAATCAGTCCGTAAATTTGGTACAATTCAACTGACTGGAATTTATGGTACACCAGCTGATAACTTTCCACTTGATTTAATATTTAATAGAAATGTTCGTTTAACAACTGGTCAGGCACCAGTTATTCATTTAATGCCTAAATTATATGAAATGATTAAAGATGAAGTATTTGATCCTACTGAAATTATCACACATACTTTTCCTTTAGAAAAAGCCGATGAGGCTTATAAAGTATTTGATGAAAAACGAGATAATAATATTAAAGTCGTATTTAAACCGGAGTAATTATTCATAAAATTAAACGTTTAAGTAGTTTGATATAACTGAACAATATATTTTTAATGTGTATATATTAAAGGTAAAATAGAATTATAGTTCTCACATATGGATGAAATTTCTAATTTGAGGAGGAGATAGAAAAATGGTTAATGTAGCGCTATTGGTTCGACTTGAAGCAAAACCTGGAAAAGAAGCGGAAGTTGAAAGCTTCCTACGTGGGGCCCTACCTGTGGTTCAGGAGGAGTCAGAAACGATTGCATGGTTTGCAATCCGACTTGGACCTACGACATTCGGAATCTTTGACGCATTCCCGGACGACACAGGTCGTCAAGCACACCTTTCTGGTCAAGTGGCTGCGGCATTGATGGAGAAAGCTCCTGAACTTTTCGTAGAGCCACCAGTGATTGAAAATATTGATGTCCTTGCTTCCAAGCTTCCTAAATAAAGTCATATTATCGTTGCCATCTCGGAGCAATTATCTTTCCCATCCCAGGCCCTGTCAAGGGAAAATACGCCCTTGACAGAACCTGGCATAGGAAAGGCTGGGTCTGCAAGATGGGACAAGGACAAGAAGAATGACTGTTTTCACCTTATTATTATAAAATTAGTGTCTTGACAATGGGGTCCACTTTAGTCACCACTCTGTGTCGTGCTGACGATTTTCTTAAGAGTGAAGTCTAATCTTTAGAAATATAGGTGCAATCTTTCATTTAATACAACAACAATTGCAAAAGGTGTATTCTCAATGTTAAAGAGAGTACACCTTTTCATTAGAAGCGTCTAAATCTTGAATTTATTTACACTAGATTCATTTGTATATTTTCCGGACTTTGCATTCATACGAACGTGTTCAATCAATGCCTGCATGATTTGATCTTCTTTGATATCAAAACCCTTGTGAAATGGCACCCGCTCTTCTTCAAATAAGAACGCATCAACCAAATAAAGGACACGTGGTTTTTTTCGTGGGGCACTGTTCTTAAGACACCTTTCCCAAACCAGCTGTTCAAATTCTTTTGAATAACGTCTATGCGCGACCGCGTTCCGCACCATCCTACGACTGATCTCAAAATCGCCTTCCCACAGCCAGCGGCCGGCCACTTGATGCCACATTTCAATCCGCCCCTGCTCTTTGATTGCTTCCACGTCGATTTCGACGTGATATGGGGCCACGTCCTCACTCTTGACGACCTCCCGAGCATCTCCTGTCACCGACTTTGGATACATCTCCCATCCTTCAGGCATCCGTTTTTTGATGAACTGCTCGAGAGCCTCCTCGCTGATTCGATAGCCTTTTTTACGGGACTCGAGCGGTTCCGCCTGTATCACGCCTTTTCGTACCCAGTTCCGGACGGTTTCCTTGTGGGTCGTGAGCTTGGTCTTCGATAGAATCTCAAATGCTTCATCAATTGTATACATGACGGACCTCCTTTTAACACAATGATGTTCTCATTAAATAATACCATGTTCATTGTATTAAAAGCGAGAGAAATCCTTCATAAAACGAATACACTCGATTCATAGGTAGATGATCACTCCATAACCCTATGTTATCTATCTATCGATGTAGTCGATTGAAGATTTGGCCATCCTAATTTAAATTCCACTTCCAGCGAACCCAAACAATGTTAGATTCCTCTACACTCAAGAATTTTGAAAACTCTTCTTTGACCATAAACAAAAAATTACAATCATTTTCAAGGTTCCCTATGATACAGCCTGCTACAAATTGATGACAGTTATCATCAAGAAGATTGTATTTTCTTCTTTCTGACAGATTTTTAAACGCTTCTTTTGCTATGTTTTCATCTCCTAATGGCCACATTGCATGCTTCATTACTGGAATAAAAATGTCTTTATCTGTACTAAGGATGTTACCAGTGAATTCTTTCAGACTAACTTTTTTAATTTCTCCTTTTCGATTTAAGTCGATAACATTTTTATTTCCTATGTATACACCCGAATGTTCTGCTGTACCTAATTGGCAATAAATCAATGCACCAATAGCAGGCTCTTGCATAAAATTGTATGATTTATTCAAAAGTAAGGAATGCCTATGAATTGAAGTTTTTTCTCGTGCCCATAACATGGGAGTAACGATATTTTTTAGTACTTTTTTGTTAGATGGCGTGACTTTAATTTTGTCTAAAAATCTATTTTTCAACTGTATATCTCCAATCTTTTTTTCTTTGTATCAAATATCATTTAAAAATTAAGATGTCGAATTCTTTACAAAATAAAAGTATAAAGATAAAAAACTAAGATTAATTAACAGGAAAAATTATACTATATTTTTATCGTATTACCTATGAATAAAATTGTAAGGGGATTATTATCATTTGTTAATTTGGTAGATGAATGACTTTATTCTCCGATACTGGTATAGCCAACAGATGATTCGCCACCATTTCACGTTTTGTGAAGTTGTTCGTAATAGATATTCGTTTTGCCTCTTTCATGTCGAGAGACAGGAGTGTCCTGCTTAAACACTTTTGGAATAGTGGGTAAAACGAGTATGTATACGTTTCGACATCGAAATATATACATGCTCGTTTAAGATGGTCTGATTCATTCTTTCATGGCCTGTTCGATTAAAAAGATTGATATCTTTCACGTTTAAAAATCTAGACATCTTGACCATTGATCAAGAGGTGTCAGGACATCAGTTGTTTCATGACCATGCTTATGATGGAACCAAACCGATCTCGGTCAACAACCGGAAGCCTAGGATACGAGCAGACAGATAAGCGATCAGTGCGTCCTCCGCACTGAATAGACGGTCTCTCGATTCGTCTTGGTTCACCTCATGTTTCGACATGTTGTACAAACGTACGAATACAAGTAGGCTCTGAATCGTCTTTTCATCTATCGTTCGTAGCTTGGCGATTTGATGGACCGCTTTTCCTAAGGTGGACTGGGAGTGTCGAAGCGACCCGAGCTTTTGCGATCGCATCAAATATTGACGTGTCACGGCCTCCAGGTGCATGCCTGCATATTGAACGATGTATCGCGCCCCATGCGCTACGTCCCGCTCTAGTTCGCTCGCCGCATACTGCAACGGCCTATATAAAGTTCGTTCCATTCCGCCGGGAAACGGATTTTGTATCGGGTTTTTAGGAAGCTGGTATCCGCCGATCCCTCCGATTTCCGCGTCCGTCTCCCATAACTGTGCTACGAATTCCGCTTGCCCGTGCATAGGGCATTTAGCCGCAAAGTCATCGACAGCGGTCTGTTGCCCATGGTTCAAAAGTTGTTCATATAGCCAACGTGTGTCCGGTAAGGCATGTTTCATCTGGCCTCTCCGCCTTCTCTGATTTGATGGTCTTTCGCTTACTCATGTACGCGGATCGTATCAATAGTCCAATGAAAAATGTACCGGTTCGTCCACTGACACTATTGACGGATTGACGTTCGAGTAGACGCGGGGCCGCCTACCTTCGATGGTAATCCTCGTGATGGCACCGCGTTCGACAAATAAATGCAATGAGCTCACTTCAGACACAATTGATTTGAATACAAGGACCGCTATGAGGTGTAGTCTGATACATTCCAGGGTGACATGCTGATCAAGCAAATCCGGGATTAACCGATTGGACACCTCATAGTCGGATGGATTCCCGTAAATGAGTGTTTCCGAATGATCCATTCTGACATGTCTTGGAACTTCTTTGTTGAATAGATAGTGATCGATTCTCAGCTTAGCGATTTCATCGGGTTTAATACCATTGACTGTCATTTCACTAAACATATGACTGCCATGTCTGTCTTCACTCGAGACCAGCTTGAGGTTGATTGTTTTTTCACCCCCGACCACTTCCACATTCACCTCGGCCACGCGGACATATTCAGCCGTATCTTCAATCGCGAAAGGTTGCTCAGTTTTCCACATCTGCTTGAGCACCTCCCGACCCCTCTCGAGTTGTCTTCGGCCTTCAAGATCAAGCTGTATGCCTTGTCAGAACTGTTGTAGCGATAGGAGAAGTAACGTGCGCTCGAACTTCCCAATAGAAACCAGTCTCCAGAATTGTCGATCACCCGTTGTCCACCGTCAAAGAGTGGTGACAAATTCGACTCGGCCTGTCTCGTCTTTACATTCTTGATGATGACAGGTGGACCGGAGAGCGTGCTGTTTAAGACAGGATGTTGATTCTCGAATTCTTTCGAGAGAGCCCGGCTGACGTAAGCATAGAGCGTGTAGATATCAATCTCCCCGCTCAGGTTCGTCGCCCCACCTTCTAGGCCACGGATCAAATGATCTGTGAAGGCTCCATGCCCGTTTCGATCCCAAGCCAACTGATTTTCCGTGCACGCTGCGATGACGAACTTACCGGACCCTTTAATTTCAAGCCCTCTCTCCATCAGATTGTCGATTGATCGCATGAGCGCACCGCTATGACACGTATCAAAAAAGCTCAAGACTGTGCGGGCCTTTGTTTGATCGATATGGTCTCTGACATCGGACATGTTGATGCTGGTGTCACCTATAGCATGAATACCTGCATCATATGGAATGAAATACGCATTGGTTTGACTGAACCCCCCGTGGCCTGCCCAGTAGAGAAATAAGACATCATTTGGAGACGCATCTCCAAAAAAACTATGTAATGCATGGTCTAACATTGACTTGGTGGTCAAATTCCCATATAAAATCTGGACGTCAGATTTACCGAATACGGCGGGCTCTTCTGTCAATAATCGATTGATTTCTCTTACGTCGTTTAACGTATTCGGAAGAGCAGATATCTCATGGTCACGTTGCTCATTGACTGCAATTAATAGAGCTTTGTACAATGTAAATCCCTACCTTCTCATCATTTACATATATTGTATTATACAATGTACACATGCTCCAAACTTGAATAGAAAATCAATCACTCGATTCAGAAGACATGTCGACGCAGACTCTTTCATTCTCAATCCTTATTCTAAGAGCCATTGATAAACAGCTGATTTGAAAAGTAAAGTGCCTCTAGGTAAAAACAAAAAACCATTCGACTGAATGGTTTCCCTCGCTTGTCGATCGACAAGCCCACGTTCTTGCTTTTAGTGTTGTTCTTACGCTCCGTGCCTCCCGTCAGAAAGGGCCAGGAACATAGAGATGCGGCGGTGAACCAGCAGCTCTTGTTATCGGGCCGTCAGGGAGGCAGCGGTGCGATGAGCGACTTCGCCACAAGGCGTTAGACGCTCACGCATGAGCCCGGATCACCATTCCTTCTCCCATGCCCCGTCTTCAGACACGCCCCAATCCTCGAAGCGATACTTGATGAGCCAATGGACATGCATGAGTTCATACTCGAATATACCCTTGGATAGCTCTGAGACGACGAAGCGGACGTCCCCATCCGCCACCACCCATGTCCCATATAGATACACGATCTTGATCGGACGTTCTTCTACATCCAGATAGATCACCATGCGGAAGTAAGGCGAGTTCCGTCCTTCATCGAACCGGACGACCTTCTCGACGCCATGTTGCCTGTCGACGACACGCATCCACTCGGGATGTTCCATCAGTTCCGAGAACACGGTCCGGACGAACGGATCCAATCCTTCGAACGCATAGTCATCAAGCAGCCCCTCGTCCGTCACGCCTCCACCTTCCGGTTCTCTCTAAAACGATTCCCCGTAAAAAGACAGTTCAGTCCTCATCCATACACTAGTAGAAACGATTCCCATTCAAAAATGTATACGCGTATACATGTATACACGTATACAAATCTACATGTATACATCTAGAAAATTCTTACGGTCGACCATATGTTCGAAGCGTATTGGTGGTGAAAAAAACTGTGCTTCTTGTCAATAACTCCCCTTCTTTCACATCACATAGGATATCCATACTCACAAGTTTAAATTCCCCGTTCTTAACGTTTAACCGATCCGGTAGGCGGCGTAGCAATACCTCCGTCATCTCGTCCATCGTCTGTTGGTCTAGTTGGAATTTATCCATCTGAATCATCCTCTCCATTTGATAGCCTAATGATATCTCGCATCCACGCAAGCAACATCTCACCTAATTTCACGTAAGCCCTGGTGTTGTTTCAAACAAGCCCTAGGGCTTGTTTCGAAAATATGGTCATTTTCAATAAATAAACCATGTTTTCACTTTTGTCATTTCATCAAAAAAATGACGAGACAGAATAAAACTTCACCCTATATCCACGCACGAACTACTCCGTTTTCGTCATGCGAAAACGCCCCTTTTCCCGGATCCCGCTCTATGGATCCAGGCGAGAGCAACGCGAGTCGTCCGTCTTATCAAAGAAAAACGTATGTTTTTCGTCCTTGCCCTTACCGAACGGACCGGGACCGGTCCCCCCGGCCCCACTCTATTCCGTTCAACCCATGTAGCCCCGCTGTTTCATGCTGACGTACGACTCGTCCGCACCGAGGATGAGATGGTCGAGCACCGGGATGCCGATGAGGTCCCCCGCTTCATGCAACCGTTCGGAGACGATGATATCCTCCCGGCTCGGGCTCGGGTCCCCGCTCGGATGTTGGTGACAGGCGATGATGCACGAGGCATTGTTCAAGATGGCGCACTTGAACACTTCCCGTGGGTGCACGACACTCGAGTTGACGCTCCCGACGTGCGCTCGGTGGACGCCGATGACCCGGTTCTTCGTGTTGAGCATGATGACGAGGAACACCTCGCGGTCGTCATCCCCGATGAACGATGCCCCGATTTGCCGGGCATTGTCGGGGGATTGGATAACGGCGTGCTCGAGGGCGACCATTTCCTCGCGAACCTCTTGCTTGATACGGATGACCTCGATGATGGCGGATAGTTCCATGGTTATTTGTCCCCTTTCGGATAAGCTGTCCTCAGAACGAACACCGTTGTGCGTCCTGTTGACGGGAACGAAGCGAGCGTCGGGAGACGGTGCAAGGGCGACCGCAGGGAGAGCCTCAAAAAAATGCGTAGAGCAAACGGAGGTCCTGGCTTCCGTAGCCAACGAGCGAAAAGCCTCGCTTTGAGCCTAAAGCGAAGGAAGACGGGCCGGAGGGCGCGTCATTTTTTTGACGTCCCTTGCACCGACGACCAGCGAGCTAGAGTACGGAAACAGGACGAACGGATCACCAATCACGAAAAAGGCTGTTCAAACGAGAGAAGTCGGGTATAAAATAAGAACAAACGTTCGTTTTATTAGGAGGATGATTTTTATGACGATGTATCGCGACCGGGGTGAGCTGAAATGGATCCCATTCCTCATGCCCGAGCACAAGGCGCTACTAACGAAGTATTATAAGGAAATTCAAAAGATTGAGATGCCAGATGTCGATGAACAAGTCTTATCGGTCTATGAGAACGTGCTGAATGACGCAATTTTTAGCGGAGATATGGTGGAGGTAAAATATGTGGAAGAGCGGGAGACGAAACGATTCAAGGGGTTTGTAAACCGTACGAATTACATGGAGCGGACCGTCGAACTGGCCAACCAGCGGGACGGAATTATACATGTACCGTTCGAGGCAATCATTCACGTGGAACAATCGATGGACTAACGCCCTGGCGGTTGTTCGAAGTCTGCGTCACGAAACGAAGTGTCGCTCCTCGACTTTCCAAAATAAAAGGGAAGAGCGACTATGCTCTTCCCTTCACGACACGATTCACTTATATAACTGGATTCATATCTTGATTTATACGAATTGCTTCAAATCATTGAATCCTTTGTTTTTAGCATTCTCAATAAATAGACGGACCCGTTCTTCTTGAGGGATTTGGTTCTCCAAACAATAGTCAAGGAAACCAATCAACACTTCACGTGTGATCAATAATCCTTCAATCGTTTCACCTGTTAATTTTTCTGCAAGCGACGTGATTGACTCTAATTTTTTCTCACCCGTGAAACCTCCAGAAGTGACATATCCATAGAATTCAAGCTTACTTTCGTCATAAGTCATATAGTTTTGAATGTACTCCGATGCCATGTAGTTCGCGAGTTGTTGGGTTAACCCAAACCCATTGGGATAATGTTTGGTGTCGATGATGCCATGAATGGAACCTGAACGAATCAAGATTTCGATTTCTGTCTGTTTACCCTGGATCTTAGGTTGGTAGATTGTCTCGAACCCAATTGCCTTCAAGATTTCAGTGGTCGTTCGTTCAAATTCATTATGCGTCATGTCCCCTAGATATCTCTCTACAAATTCTTCCGAAAGATGATTCATTGATTCTTTTCCAACCTGTACGTCATTCACGGCTTTCAATGCATCGCGTTTCCCAAAGACCGGCTCGAAATGAGACAGTAGCTCTTCATGTGTCAATTCCAAAGGATTAGGGATTTTATTCAAGACAGTTTCAATTTTTTTTGTCATTTTAACTGAGTTGTTGGCGGGCTTGATGTCTCCAAACTCATTTGATTTATAGCTATCGACGTCCAGACCGCTGTTCTGGGCCATCCGTTCAACCGAGATGAGGTACCGCGTATTGAACGGGTAACGAGAATCGTAATAAGCGATACTCTCCATCGCCGTATCGACTAAAGTCGGTTCTGTTCTCAGAATCGACATTCCTCTCTGATATTCAACCAATCCCGTGTATTCACATAGCAACATGAATGTGTGTGCAACGTCTGAATGAGCCTGATAGTAATCGCGAGCGGCCTTGTCATTCCGGGCCCGATGATCGTAGTGAACCGCAACCTCTTGCTTCATTGCTTCTTTTTGTTCTGGGGACGAATTTCGGAATGATAGGATTTTTGAGACAACCTCTTGTTCCTGCGAATCTTTTTGTGCAGTCAAAACAAAATACGTAATTTCTTCTTTAGATAGACGGTACTCAAGCTCTGAACGTTGTACGAGTTTGATCAAAAAGCGCGCTGGACGGATACGAAATCCTTCTTCGAATTTCGGTCGGAATCCTTTTTCCATGAAGTAGGCATTAGGAATTTGAAGTGTGAGAATTTGCTTCTTCACATTCTCATATTCTTTAATCCCATCTGCGAGTGCCTTCCCGACCTTCGTTGGTTTCACGAAGCCCTCTTTATCGATGTAACAGTACGAGAATGTCTTTAACATCGCGCACCACGTACGTCCACCTGACCCGTCATTGCTCACGTTGTTACGCTTTAACCCATGTGCTGCAAGGACCGATTCATAATGCTTGTGCAGTTCTCGGTTCCCTTCCCATTTCTTCGTGAAATTTTCAGTCGCCTCTTGCAATGCAGTGACGGCCTCCGCGTGGAAACGCGGATCTCTCTCCGGTCGTGTGATAAACCATACTTTACGTTCAGCCATATTGTTTCATCCTTTCGATTCTCATTTTATTTTTTCGTTCTCGTATGTCTGGTCGATCATTCAATTCAATCAATAACTGCTTTTTGACCATTCGATTCCCCGGCAATGGATTTTTGTCATAATATTCGACGACTCGATAGATGACATCGAAATGGTTTTCGACTGCCTCATCAAATTCAATTTCACCATCGAGCTCAGATATCGACTCGATGGTCTCCCCATACTTCCTAATGATTTCTTCAATTTCGAGAATCGAGATATCTGACGAATCACTGTTTTTTGTAAAAGAAGACATCGTCCCACCCATCAGCTCTTCTTTCATCTCCAGTGCGGCCTTCCAGTATCGAATCAACGTGATCGCATTGAAGACGTTCCCGGCACGTTCGTCTCGATAAATTGAGTTGAGTTCTCGTCCTGTCTTCTCCGATAAAATCCTTCTGATATCCTTTTGTGCCAGATGTTCCTTGAACGCACTTATGATTTCTTCTGTAATAAAACTCGAACAGAGGTACATTTCACATAACTCTCTTAAGTTTCTAAGACGCTTATCTTTCAACTGCTCCTCCCCCTCTTTTGTATCCGTTGCTAAATTCAGATTACAACAGGCCATCAAAGTAAAATCATTCAACATTGAATGATTTTACTTTGATGGCTGTCTGTATTTTAGTTTTTTTTACGATTTGAGCTTTGGGGCTGCTATTTGTTAAAAAGAGATGTAGAATAGGCTTATGAGTAAGCAAGAACATACTTTCGTTTTTTGAAAGCGTTGAAAGTGAGGAGTTTTATTATGATATTTAAAAAAGGTGAACTATTTAATGGTCCAGGTGGCCTTTCTCTTGGTGCGAAAAATGCACGCGTGATTCATCCAGAGACAAACGAGGAGTATCGGATCGTACATGAGTGGTCGAACGACTACGATGAGCAAGCTTGTAAAACATTCCGTTTCAACATTTGCGATGACATTGAGGATAATTCCGTACATCACGGGCCCGTCGAGCAACTTCCAATCGGAGACAAGTCGGTCCTGGGTGACATCGATTGCTTTGCTTTCGGGTTCCCCTGCAACGATTATAGCCAGGTTGGCGAGAAACAAGGCTTGAACGGAACATTCGGTCCTCTCTACTCTTATGGGGTCAAAGTACTGAATGAGTATCAACCGAAGTTTTTCGTCGCTGAGAACGTAGGTGGTCTTCAAAGTGCCAACGAAGGTAAAGCGTTCATTCAAATTTTGACTGAACTTGAAGAATGCGGCTATGTATTGACACCTCACCTCTATAAATTTGAACTTTATGGCGTTCCACAAGCTCGTCACCGGATCATTATAGTTGGGATTCGCAAAGATTTGGCAGAGCAAGGAATCGAATTTAAAGTTCCAGCGCCACTTAACACGCTCGACAATGTGAAGACGGCAAGTGAAGCAATCTTGAACCCTCCGATTCCAGAAGATGCGATGAATAATGAACTGACTAAACATTCTAGTAAAGTGGTAGAGATGCTTGGACATATTCCACCTGGCGAAAATGCTTGGTACTTAGGGATCCCAGAACATTTGCGATTAAACGTCAAAGGTGCACGTCTGAGCTCGATTTATAAACGATTAGACCCGAACCGTCCAGCGTATACGGTGACTGGTAGCGGTGGTGGCGGTACGCATATGTATCACTGGGAAGAAGAACGTGCTTTGACAAACCGTGAGCGGGCCCGCCTCCAAACTTTCCCGGATGATTTCGTGTTCATTGGTAGTAAGGAGCAGGTACGTAAACAAATCGGCATGGCCGTTCCTCCTGCAGGAGCTCAAATTGTTTTCGAGGCAATTTTGAAGACCTTTGCTGGCATAGAATACGATTCAGTTGAGGCAACACCTAAATTGCAATTAAATAATTTAAAAGGGAAGAAAAACATCACTATCAAAGATCCTATTTTAACTAAGTGATTCTAATTATTGAGGTGAAGTGGCATGGAACGTAAACTACAGTTTTTTATTTCTTCTACTTACCAAGATCTTATTTCTGAAAGAGAACGCGCTATTAAGGTGATATTAAAATATGGTCATATCCCTGCAGGAATGGAGCTATTTCAACCAGGAAATGAACCATCTAAAGAAGTGATAAAGAAGTGGATAGATGAATCGGATGCATATATTCTAATTTTAGGCTATCGATATGGAAGTATCGATTCTCAAAGTGAACTTAGCTTTACACACTGGGAATATTCTTATGCTGTAGAAAGTGGTAAAGATTTATTTTGTGTGTTACTTAATAATGATGATGTAACCATACAGAAAAGAATCGCCAGCTCTAGCTATTCGTTAGCTGTAGAGCAAAATTATCCACAGAAATATACTGATTTTCGCCATCAAGTATCTTCAAATCATCAATGTAATTTTTTTAGTACCCTTGACGAATTAGAGGTTGCTCTAACAAGTGGCATCCATGCTCTTGATAGAAGAATAGAAAAAGGGGGATGGTATAGACTGTCGAGCCACACACTCTCTCCTGGCCAATCTATAGATCCCCCCAGTAAGAATATTATCGATTTAAAATCAATAATATCAAACAGAAGACTTACTCCAAATGAAATGCTTTTTCTAGCTTATGCACGAGAACGACAAGTTTATGACTTTGAATACGGAATAGACATAAGTGATCGAATTAAGTCAATACGTCTTTGGGAAACGCAAAATCAGATTAGGTCAAATATACAAGAAAATTATTTCAGCCTAGTAGAACTTCTTTGGAAACGTAAATTGTTAATGGATAGT
The DNA here is from genome assembly GCF_018617125.1 of Exiguobacterium sp. s181. Taxonomy (GTDB): domain Bacteria; phylum Bacillota; class Bacilli; order Exiguobacteriales; family Exiguobacteriaceae; genus Exiguobacterium; species Exiguobacterium profundum. The sequence continues at coordinate 40,369 of NZ_JACSJM010000006.1, read as the reverse complement.
GAATTTACTTATGGAGACACTCCTAGAAGCTTTTATTTTGATCATGAGCTGTATACTGAACTAGTCAATGATCAGGAATACGAAGACATATTTAACAAAGTTAAGGCTGACCACTATATGTTTAAAGATGTAGAATTCCCTTTTTAACATGTCTTTAAAACGAACGTTAAAAAGACATGTTCGTTAATTAATTCACATGATAATGAAAAGGGCTATTTAAAGCCCTTTTCATTATCGTTTGGTTGTCTTTTAACTCATCTTTTTATCAATGTTCATTTTCTGTTATATTTAACGAGTAAACAAACAAATGGAGGTACTTCATGACGAAAATTGGTTATGCACGAGTGTCGACCCTCGATCAGAACTTGGACTCACAACTAGATGAACTTAATAAAGCTGGTTGTACTAAAATTTTTCAAGAGAAGGCATCTAGTGTTAAAAAGAGACCTGAATTTGAAAAGTGCTTAGATTATCTACGAGAAGGTGATACCCTAGTCGTCTGGAAGCTAGATCGGTTAGGGAGAACCACAAAGAAGCTTCTTGAATTGATTGATGATTTGAAAAGTCGCGGAATAAATCTTCAAATTATTACACTAGGTATAGATACCTCTACGGCTGCCAGCCGACTATTCTTCACTATGATGGCGGGATTGGCAGAAATGGAACGAGAATTGATTCGCGAACGTACAAATGCTGGTTTAATAGCAGCACGTGCTCGAGGATGTTTAGGTGGGCGGAAAAAGATTGATCCAGATATTTTGACTCGTGCATATATGATGTATGAAGCTAAAATGACGGTAAATGATATCACTAAAACGTTAAATATTTCTCGTTCTACATTTTATAAGTATATGAAAGAGCAATGATATTTGATTTATGTCAACAGCGGTTTAAAATTGGTTCTTCCTCACTTTTGATGAAACGCTTCATCCCTATGGTTGTATAGACATCGATTCATATTTCAGTAGAACAACGAGCCTCAAGTGACATTCAATATTTTGATGCGCAACAGCTCCAATCCTGCCCGACCATACATTTGACATTTGATCGTCTTGAGTCGGTTGACCTGTCCCTCGACCATGCCGTTTGACCAGGGCAGCGTCATCCCGAGCCGGATGGCATCGATGTCCCCTCGTATATAGGTTGTGAAAGAGGCTAGTGGGGTTTCGTTCATCCGTTCTGCCTGTTCACACCATTTTAGGATATCCTGTTCAGACGTCGCTTTGCCGAAAAGATTCTTGAACGAACGGACGAGCTCGTTCAATACCTTCAAGAAAGGATAGATGTTCAGTATCTTTATGAGAAGTGGTTTGTTAGAAGGCTCGTCCTCCCAGAGGACTTTCTGGATGATTCGTCGATTGATGTTAATCTCGTGTGGGACTGCTTTTTTCAATCTTGCCACGTAAGTGTCAACAGCGGTTTAAAATTCCCTCTTAATAACGGATTAAAAATCCCTTTTTTACACGTTACTCTTGGAAACTATCGACACGGGTCGGCTGGATGCCGGCCCGTTTCTTTTCCCTCATCCGATATGAATCTCCCCGAATGTTAAAAGTGGTCGCATGATGAAGAAGGCGATCTAAAATTGCGGTTGCCAAAACCTCGTCACCAAATATTTTTCCCCATTCAATATATGACTTGTTTGAAGTCAGGATGATCGAACCTCTCTCATATCTCTTCGAGATGATTTGAAAAAGCGCATTCGCACTGATGGCGTCGAACGGAAAATAACCGATTTCATCTAGAATGAGTAGCTCGGATCGACAGTACCTTTTGATGATACGAGGAAGAAGGCCAGATTTCTCTGCTTTTTGACACTCCTCGACAAAATCGTTCGCGGTAATGAACGAAGTCCGATAACCTTTCGTGACAGCTTCCGCAGCGATTGAAATTGCCAAGTGTGTCTTCCCCACCCCCGGCGGGCCCAATAATAATACATTGAAGCCGTTATCGATGAACCGACAGGTCATCACCTCCCTGACGCGCTTTTCATTGATGCTCGGCTGAAACGCAAAGTCGAAGTCTTCTAGCGTCTTAAAATAAGGGAGTCTGGCACGTTTTATTCGTTTCGATAGCTCTGTTGATTCACGGTGTTCGATTTCCGTCATCAGAATACTGTTTAGAAAGTCCGAATATGCTACATTATTCTTGGAGGCATCTTCAAGGATTCCTTCAAGTTGGTTGGCCGACGATTGCCATCCAACTTTTTCTAGGCGTTCAGTGAGAAGGTCCGTGTTCATTCGTGATCACTCCTTTCGAACTGTTCGTACACTTGAAGGGAACGACGTTCCACTTCAGGAATATCGGGCTGGAGACGACGGGTCGGCAAACCTTTTTGAGTCGTTTCTAGCCCTTTGTAATGCTCTAAATTTAATTGATACTTCAAGTTCCCGGAGGCAATCGGATGTTGGGCGATTTGTTCGCCATCAGCGTAGACCTTGAGATGATGGTCGAGGGTGATTCTAATTCGTACATGCTGTCCGACGAACCGGAACGGAACTGAATACTGTCGTCCTTGGTAGGACACAAAACAGTCTTTGCTTACTTGACGTGTTTCCCAGCGATGGACCGGATAATGCGGCTTCAAATGTCCTGGTGCTAGAAAACCTTGTTCGACCTCGAAGCGTTTCTCAGGTGACTCTTTCGTCGTATCGTTTTTCTTTTTATTGGCCGTGTTTTGTAGCCACTCGAGGACGTCACGATTTAATTGTTCCAATGTCTTTCCGATACGTCGTTTGAAAAAGTTCTGTTTCATATAGCCGAATGAGCGCTCGATCTTCCCTTTCGTCTGTGCCCGTCTGGGCTTGCACGCCTTCGGCGTAATCCCATAATAGGCCAAGAAATCTTCGAACTTCTGATTGAACTTGATACCGTTTGGATTGTGGCTGATGACCGCAGTTTTCATGTTGTCATAGAGAATCTGTTGCGGTACGCCATTGAAGAAGGCGAACGCATTCATATGGCACTTCATCAGAGTCTCCAGCGTCATGTCGGTCGTGAACTCGATGTATCGCATCCTTGAATACCCGAGGATGATGGAGAAGGCATACACCATACGCATTTCACCGTCTACTTCATACGTCCCGACATCACTCCAATCCATCTGTCCCTGTCGTCCAGGCGGCGTTTCAAACCTGACGGTAGCCTGCTTTTTAGGCAGAAGTCTGTAAGGGCTCACGTACTCTCTCAGAATCGTCATTTTCCCTTCATAGCCTAGCTTTTGAATCTCATCGAACAGAACCTCGCAATTGGTTGTACCTTCTTTGATACGTTCGTTTATGTAGTCTTTGTAGGGTTCGAGTTTTCCTTTCCTCTTTTTCCGCTTCACTTTCGTAGGTGCATTTTCCATCTTCAAATACTTTCGGATTGTCTTAGGATCATATCCCGTCTCGTCAGAGATGGCTCTGATTGTCCATCCTTTGCTTCTTAACTCACGAATCATAAAAAATCCCTCACTTCGGATCATGTCTCACACTCCATTTTCAGGTTGTCAGAATCATTATCCGTTAATTTGAGGGATTTTTAATACGTTGATATAAGGGATTTTAACAGCGTTGATTACAACGTAAGGTCGAAACGTACTGATTCCACGGAGATATCCTTTCCGTTTCAGCGTCCGGTACATCCATTCGGTCGTCCTACCTTGGCGGATCCATCTGACGATGTCTCCCTTGTAGATGTCTGCGCTGTGTTGTCGATGTGACCGACTGATTCTTGGTGCCTCTGTCATCTGTAGGTATCTACGACACGTCTTTGGGTCGATATGGTGACGTCTGATCAACTGGGAGATCGGAACGCCCTGTCTTGCATCCTGTTGTACTGCGAGAATAAGCGTCCATTTTCTTCTTTCAGCGTCTGTCAGTTCACGTTCGAAGTTTAGACCATCCGGTTCGAGAAGGATTTTTTCGCTAGATGGAAGACGTCGCTTCAAGATTTCTTCAATTTTCTTCCCTAAGTTATGAAACAAGTGCCATCGGTCACTCACCTGCTGAATCGTCTCATCGGCCAAACGGATGGCCTCCCGAAACTCGATGGACCCATCGCGTGCCACCACCTGGATGGTGGGATGCGAACGAATCCAAGCACAGACGGTTTTGACATCCCGAGAGGGAAGTAAGGCGATCGGGCGTCGTGTCTCTAGATCACAGATGATTGTCCCGTACTTTTTTCGTTTTCTCCAGGCCCAGTCATCAATGCCAACCACGCGAGGGTCAGACACCTTCCGATGATGTTTTGAGCGTTTCAACAGTCTGAGTAGCGTACTATCGCTGATATTGTTCAAGATACGTTCCAGCCCGGTCGCACTCATCCCACTTAAGAGCCTCAGTAGCCCACGTTCTAAACGGATTGTTCTGCGGGAGTGTGGTCGACACAGGGAAGGAAATCTCTCCGTAAAGATACTTGAGGGACAGCTTGGTTCGTCGCAGAAGAAACGTCTTGCCTGAATCCGTAGCTGCACATCAAATCCGAACACACGCTCATCGTGCAATGTCCTGATGTATCGGCTATGGACACGATGGGAGCTTTTAGTGCAATGGGGACAGGGTGCGCACGACTTTTTTCCATGACAAATGAACTGATATGTTTCATCACGACGGTTCACCTCGACCACTTCTAGTTCTGGAAGAAACTCGTTTAACATGATTGATCCCTTCAATCCTTTTAGTGAACTAATTCCCGAAGACGGGCTTCATCAAAAGTGAGGAAGAACCAATTTTAAACCGCTGTTGACACCGATTACGAAGGAAACCACACTCATTTTTAGTCATGAGTGTTCAGATCCTATCAGAAGAGGAGTCTCTCACTAATAGTTCATTCTTTTTCGTCGATTTCTGGCTGTCCTGTCTCTTGGTTGTAGAAGCGACATAGGTTTCTATTTATAAGAATGTCTGAATAGAAAAACCCCTGATCTGCCGTATCTACTTTTCTTCACTAGAAGGGCCATTATAGAAGATATATTCCTAAAAACAGATATTTACTATTTCATAGAAGGACTCTTCACTCCTCCTACCAGGTCTATTTACATTAAAGAAACTCTAGAATTAAGGTGCAACAAAGCTAATCTCCTATTTAGTTGATGTATAATCAGTCTACCTATTTCAACCCAAGATGTTCTCTTAGTGTTTTTCCCTCGTACTGTTTTCTGAAAATCTCTCTTTTCTGCATTTCGGGAACAACTAATTCAATGAAGTCCTCTAAGCTCTCAGGTAGCGTAGGAGGCATGAGATTGAATCCATCTGCCACGCCTTTGTCTAGCCACATCTCCATCTGATCAACAATCTCTTCGGGTGTTCCGATTAAGGTGAAGTGCCCTCCACCGGCACTAAGAAATCCTAATAGTTCCTTTACTGTAGGATTAGTATCATGAATAATTTCAAGTATTGTCTCATATCGACCTACAGGACCATTAAATTGCTCTAAAGGTGGTAATGTGGGCACTTTTAAATCGATTTCCCAGTCCGTACAATCCATCTGGAGAAAATAACTCAGTTGTTTTAACGCTGTCTCTAGAGGCAACATTTCATCTAATGCTTGCTTTTTAGCCAAGGCTTCTTCACGGGTCTTTCCTACATATGTAACAAGACCTGGAAAAACTTTGATTTGCTGTTTGCACCCTCCATTTTGCTTGATGGCCTCATCTAACTTTTGACGATATTTCATAGCCTGACTTATATTCCAAGATACTGAATAGACTGCCTCCGCATGTTTGGCTGCTAGTTGAATACCTTGCTTTGAGGCCCCTGCTTGCATGGCCACCGGTTTTCCTTGAGGGCTCTTTGGTGTAGTGGATGGACCCCTCACATTAAAAAATTCTCCTTTGTGATTGATAGGGAAAATATTATCAGGGTTGATTAACTGACGTCGCACTCGGTCAGCGAGAACCTCTTCTCTATCCCAAGACAAGAAGAGTTTATGCATCAATTCTGCGAATTCATCTGCCTTCTTATACCTCTCTTCATGGGATGGAAGACTCTCCATGCCGTGATTCCATGCTTCTTCATCTCTCATAGACGTCACTAGGTTCCAACCCACTCTTCCATTTGTAATATGTTCTAGGCTCAACAACTGTCTTGAGGCTGTAAAAGGATTTGAAAAAGTACTCGAGATGGTTGAGACGAGCCCTACATATTTTGTCACCTGAGAAATAGCTGTCAAATTGATTAATGGGTCGAACCAAAATGCCGGTATTTCATTTGGTTCTTGTGCCAGGAAAGATTGACTGTCTGCGAAGAAGACAGCGTCAAAGCATCCTTTTTCAGCTAACTGCGCCAAGGATTGATAATATTCTATCTCCCCTACCCGGTTAACACTTGAGTTCGGCATCAACCACGCAGCCTGATGATGTCCACACCCATAAACCAAAACCCCTATATTAAGTTGATTCTTTTGAATAACCGTCATTACTCTTCCCCCTAAGACTAGACCAATATATTATGCCTTCCTATCTTACATATGGAGGTAATAATACATTTAGTTCATCGTTAGTCCACCATCTACTGTGAAATTTTGCCCTGTGATACCTTCCGCCTCTTTAGATGACAGATAAACGACCAAATGGGCCACCTGTTCCGGAGTTGTCACTTTTCTCAAAGGTGTAGAATTAGCAATCAGTTCAAAGACCTCTTGAGACGTTACTGAACTGGCATCAGTCACTTTCAACAAACCACCTGATACGACATTTGCTTTAATTCCGTATTGTCCCAGTTCAGAGGCTATATTGCGTGTAAAACCTATAAGTCCTGCTTTTGCGGTTGTATACTCGTGGTAGGGGACAACTGGATTTTGGTAGAGATTCGTACCAATACTGATGATACTTCCGTTTTGTCTCTCCATGAATTGGGGTAAGACACTTTGAATCGCATTGAAGGCCCCTTTTAATGTTCCATCCAGCTGTCTTTGATAATCTTTCCATGAAAGATCTATAAAAGACTTTTGCTGTATCGGATCGAATTTGAAGTCTACCAATGCATTATTGACCACCACATCAATTTGACCAAAATAGTTGGTCGCCACTTTCACCATCTCATCCACTTCTTGGCGATTTGTCACATCAGCGTATAGAGCTATAGCATTTTGTTCACCGAGCTCCGAAACAAGTCCTTCTGCCTTCTCTTTACTTTTGTAATAGTTAATCACTACATTAAACCCTTTTTCAACTAAAGCTTTTGCTATCGTAGCACCAAGACCCTTGCTACTTCCTGTCACCAAAACTGTTCTTTTCACGTCACCACTCCTATACTTTTAGTTGCAATCGCAAGTACAAATCAAAAAGTGAAAGATATTACCCCTGCACTGCCTTTAGTCTTTCCAATAAATCTAATTCTTCCGTACCAACTTTAAATGAATGTCTTTCTGAATAGTACTATCGGTTTACTGTTTAGGTAGAACCGATAAAGAATGTCGTTCAAACCTTTTCCCTAAAACCCAGGCGAGTAGAGCTCCACTAATGAAGCCAGCAGTCCTGTTCCAATCACCTCACTACCGGCTGCCATTATTCTCCTCTGTGTATACTTGTACAGTAGTCCTGCAAATGAGCAACCTACAGCGAGCAATCCATTAGCTTGAAAATTTGCAAAGATCTGATTTGTAATACAATGTACAATTGGCGCTCTTTCACGAACAGAGAGTTGCATGAGTATCCCTCCGCACTCGGTTGCTTTTTTAAACTGTTGTACAATGATCCATGCCTATTACCCCTTTCTTGAACGCAAAAAACCGCCTCCTGAAGATAGGAGGCGGCGAAAGACCAGTTAAATAGAAAGTATAAAAGGTTCGCACACTTCCCTCCGCTGGTATGACCCAGATCAGGTTCAAAGGGTCCGGACTCTTGTCCGTCTCAGCCAATTCGGCTCCCCTAGTGTATTTAGGTATTTTGTTTTCACGACCACTATAACAAATCCTAATTTTTATGTAAAGCCTGGTATCTACTGTCTACAGAGGTTGTGCAGGAAGTAAACCTTGTCTTACGAGTGTTTCGTACTAGATGTTTTAATTATAAGATACCTATTAGCTTGTATGATATTTTAAATGAGCTCTGATTTATAGGAATTGCTCTTCTTATTTTTCCCCCTCCCTAAAACCACACCAGGCTGTTTTTTTATCCTTGATGAATTATAAAATTAAGTGCAACATCTGAACGTGAACACAAAAAAGCCCATGACGCTTTCCTCGTGTAGAATGAAGTCACCACAACACACATTCAGACGGAGGAAATCTCATGAGCTACACCCATCTTACCACAACGGAACGCGTGAAAATAGAGACCTATCTGGAGCTCGGGATGTCCATCCGGTCCATCGTGAGACGGCTCGGGCGTCATCCCTCGACCGTCTCGCGGGAGGTCAGACGGAACCCCGGCTACGAATCGGGACGTGCCCAGCAGCGCTACGTGAAGAAGAAGGCAAACTGCGGCGCCAAGACGAAGCTCGACGAGGCGACTCGCCGGACGATCACCGAGAAACTGTGGGCGACCTGGTCGCCGGAACAGATCGCCGGTCGTCTCTTCGACGAGGAAATCGCCTTCTCGACCATCTATCGCTGGATTTACTTGGGACGGATTGACGTGCCGACATCCGTGCTCCGCCAGAAGGGCAAGCGTCAAAAGCCGGTCGAGACGCGGGGGCGATTCAATGTCGGATTGTCCATCGCCAAGCGCCCGAGAGAGGTGCGTGCACGCAAGACATTCGGGCACTGGGAGCTCGACACCGTGGTCTCCGGACGTGGGAAGTCGAAGGCATGCGTCGCGACGTTCGTCGAGCGGAAGAGCCGGTTCTACATCGCCCTCCCCGTGGCCGCGTTCAGGACGGCGACGACGGACCGAGGCAAAGAGTTCAGCTGTCACGAGCGTATTCGGACGTCGCTCGGCGTGCCACTCTATTTCGCCGACCCGTACGCGTCCTGGCAACGAGGGAGCAACGAGAACGCCAACGGTCTCCTCCGCGAGTTCTTCCCGAAAGGAACGGACTTCGCGCAGGTCGGTGACGGCGAACTCGCGGATGCGCTCGCCAAGATCAACGGGCGACCGAGAAAGTGCCTGGACTGGAAAACCGCACACGAGGCCTTCACCGAGGAAGTGTTGCGCTTAATTTGACAAACCGTCTTATAAAAAAAACACCATTCGACCGAATGGTGTTCCAGATTGTAGACAAAGTCACGTTTCAGTTCGCCTGAAACGTGACTTTGTCTACAATCTGAGCGGATTTCATTTTACTGAAATCCGCTTTATTTTATTCAGCTATTTTTAAATACCTACTAACTTAGTTGTTTTCTATTTGCTGATCCAAGTTTTGCTCGATGTATTCTTTGCCCCATTCGTACATGGAATCAAGAATTGGAATAAGGCTTCTTCCTTGTTCGGTAAGTGAGTACTCCACTTTCGGCGGAACCACAGGGTATACTTCCCGGTGGACAATCAAATGATCTTCAAGTTCACGCAATTGATTCACGAGCATCCGTTGCGTGATGCCTGGCATAAGACTTTTTAATTCCCCAAAACGTTTAGTTCCTTCTTTTCCTAAATGCCATAGCACTAGCATTTTCCACTTTCCTCCGATGATGGAAAGTGTCAGCTCTTTTTCACAATTAAAAACTTTCTCTCCTAAATTAGGCATCTATTTTCTTTCCTTCCTTGTTATACTTCTATCGTATACTTTTCGATACTATGTGATAAAAAAGTCAGTACTATAATTAATGTAACTTACTAATTGTACTAGATATAGAATGGTTAGTAAATTTTTTTAGCATTGGAATAATGTCTTTGCAATTGTGGGCGATAATGCAATAAAAACAGAAAAGAGGATAAAAAATGATACGAATCGGCATAGTGGGTACTAATTGGATTACAGAAATATTGCTTGAAGCGGCAAAAGAGATTGAGAATTTTAAATTAGCAGCCGTTTATTCCCGAACGTTGGAAAGAGCAGAGGAATTTGCCAGTCAATAAGGAATAACTAAAATTTTTACTGACTTGGAAGAAATGGCAGTCAGCGATGAAATCGATGCGGTTTATATTGCCACACCCAACTCATTCCATGCTGACCAAGTCGTCTTGTTTTTTAAAAACTCCAAACATGTATTATGTGAAAAACCGATGGCTGCCAATGCAGCAGAAACAGCGAAAATGATTCAAGAAGCGAAAGATCATAATGTGCTGCTTATGGAAGCGATGAAATCTACGTTGCTTCCAAACTTTAAGGCCATTCAAAATAATCTGCACAAAATCGGCCCTATCCGCAGATACTTTGCTAGCTATTGCCAGTACTCATCGCGTTATGATGCATACAAAAAAGGAACAGTATTAAATGTATTTAATCCAAATTTTGCGAACGGTTCATTGATGGATCTGGGCACCTACTGTTTATACCCGCTCATTTTACTGTTCGGCGAACCAAAAGAAATAAAGGCCACAGGTCTTATCCTGGATTGCGGTATAGATGACGAAGGAAGTGTCCTATTGAAATATGATGACAAAGATGCGGTTATCATTTATTCAAAAATCACAAATTCCACTTTACCAAGCGAAATCCAAGGGGAAAAAGGAATTATGGTGATTGATAAAATACATTCAGCCGAAAAAGTGGACATTCATTACAACGATGGCACTGTTGAATCAGTGACAGTAGGACAACCTCAGCCCGCTATGTATTATGAAGTGAAAGAGTTTATCGATTTAATCAGCCAAAAGAAAACGGAGTCACTTGTTAATTCGTTTGAAAACTCCTATACCACCATGTGCGTAATGGATAAAGTCCGCCAAGAAATCGGCCTGTCCTATCCAAGTGATTCCAAGTAAACGGTCTTCAATTGATCAGGCCGTCGGAAGCGAATCAGAATTTTTTTCTTCTATATAATTGGAAGTATTCACTGGCTCTAAAATAAACTTTTCTAATACGTGAAGCACCCCTTCTTCATTGTTCGTAAAGGTCGTATAATCAGCCATAGCTTTCACTTCCTTTACGGCATTTCCCATTGCTATACCGAGACCGGCTGTCTCAATAAGTTCGATGTCATTATAGTTGTCACCAATACCGATTATTTCTGAACGGTCTATACCAAGTTTTTTCGCTAAGCATAATAGGGCACTACCTTTGTTTGCCTCGGGATGGGTGATTTCAAGGTAGTGTTTTTTTGATTTTGCGATGTGAGCATACTTGCCGAATAAGGTTTGCAATTCATTTTGTAAGTAATCGAGGACGATTGGTTCTTCGATAAAAAGTAGTTTTGTCACGCCTTTTTGGGCAAGCTTGATGAGATTGGGCTCTATCCGATAGGGCACTTTAACTGCTTCAGAATAAGCAATCAGCTTGTCATTTTCTACGGCACTGTAGAGAATATCATCTTGGTATATTTGTAGATGTAATTTTTTCTCACGAGAAATTTCGATTAACTTTTGTGCAATATCGGGAGGAACAGTGCGCTCATATATTACTTCTTTTTCATTAACATCCTTGATCAATGCACCTTGATAAGTGATGAGCGGTACATTTATACCCAACTGCAGGGCAATGAGTTTCGCAGAGGAAAACATGCGGCCCGTAGCAATCGTAACAATTGTCCCCGCTTCCACCGCTTTTTTAATAGCGGTTACTGTATTTGGTGAAATCATTAAATCGTCTGTGAGCAATGTCCCATCGAGATCGATCGCGACCAATTTATACATAGGCTCTCTCCTTACAATTATGTTTTATCTTTCATGGAAAAATGATTGAAACAGAAAAATTCAACTTAATCCTTCAAACAACAATACTCGCGCAGGTGAAGCCTCCGTACCTACTAATTTCAAAGGCGCGGCAACCATAAAGTATTGTCCTTGCTCCACTTCCTTCAATCTCAGGCCCTCTATGATGATGATGTCATTTGCAAATAAGGTTTTATGCGTCGGATGCCCTTCTTGGCTTCTTTCAATTCCAAGCGCATCTATTCCAACCCCGCGAATCCCTAACTCAGCAAGATAGCTTGCTCCATCTTTTGCCAGATAGACAAAATCAAAATTAAACTTTTCCTCAAACGAGTTTTTCGTTTTTAATAAAATAAAATCTCCTTTTTGAAGCTTGAATCCTTCTAAGTCCGTTTTTGAAATTCCGTTCTTTACTGCCGTCAAATCGAGAACTTGACAAGGCCCTACAAGACTGTCCAGCGAAAGCGATTCGAATGTCTCTCCATCCACATTCATATGAAGCGGCGCATCGATATGCGTTCCGGTGTGCACATCCAGATCCAGCCGCGTTTCCGTAACATAGCCGTTTGTCTGCTGATTGATTTTCGGCTGTTTTTCCGGTTTGTCCTTGTAAACGGTCATGCCTTCATAGATCGCCCCTGTTACATCATACATTTTCATGTAATCCAACCCTCCATTAGTAATATTGTCTTCAATGATACCTTCACCTTCGCATGCCATTTATACAGTTGTCCAATGAAAATACTTTGGTGCAAAAAAGTTCAAGCTTGATAAACAATTAGAAATAAGCTTGAGCTTAAAAAATCTTAAACTCAAGCTTATTCGTTGTTCTATTCTAAATTCGCATGTCTGCCATACATGACATCGGATTTGAGTCCCTTTTTATCCATGAATCTCAAAATCACCGCGTCATAAAACACAAGAAGCGACTGTTCAAACAATGATCCCATCGGTTGAATCGATTTGCCACTAGTGCCCTCCCCTTTTGCTTGTGCCGGTATTTCAATTCGAATATCCGCCAGTTTGCCTATTGTAGACTCAGGGTTTGTAGTAACAGCCACTATGGTTGCACCGATGCTTTTGGCTTTCTTCGTCATGGCTGCGAGGCTTTGGGTCTCCCCGGAACCAGAACCGACAATGAAAATATCATCGACTTCCAGGTTCGGTGTCACCGTTTCTCCAACCACATACGCATCCAGGCCTACGTGCATCATACGCATCACAAATGCCTTAGCCATAAAGCCGGATCGGCCCCCGCCTGCCACAAATATTTTCTTTGCACGCAGGATGCCGTCCACTGCCTTTTCGGCTTCCTCATCATCAATGAGAGCAGTGGTCCGCTTCAATTCAGCCAGTATTTCGTCTGTATAGCCCGCCGTGTTCATATTACGCCGTGACACTTTCTTTCATCATCTTTTGAATTTTTTCCGCTTCCGCGCCCTTGTTCTCTTTGCTTGTAATTCCACCGCCGACAATGATTAAATCCGGTTGTGCTTTAATGACTTCCGGCAATGTCTCCAGTTTGATGCCGCCTGCAATAGCAGTTTTGGCATTTTTTACGACGCTTTTGATTGTACGAAGATCTTCGAACGAATCTTTCCCTTCCGCTTGCAGATCGTAGCCTGTGTGGACACAGATATAATCCGCGCCAAGTTCATCAAGCTCTGCGGCCCGTGTTTTGATATCTTTTACGGCGATCATATCCACCAGGATTTTCTTACCTTGTTTTTTCGCTTCTTCAACTGCGCCCTTGATGGATGAGTCTTCTGCCTGAGCAAGAATCGTAACAATATCTGCTCCTGCAGCAGCAGCATTTGATACTTCATAAGCTGCAGCGTCCATAATTTTCACATCTGCAAGAACTTCCAGGTTAGGGAAAGCTGCTTTTATTTCTGCGACAGCTTTAAGACCTTCTTTATTGATGACTGGCGTCCCGATTTCAACGATGTCGATAAACGCCTCTACTTCTTTAACCACTTCGATTGCTTGTGGAATGTTTACTAAGTCTAAAGCTAATTGTAATTTCATGTGTCATTCTCCTTGTTGTCGTATTTTTGATTCTGACTTAGTGTAAAACCTACAAGCATTGTTGTGAAGTACGCACTTTAATTTCACATACTGACAAAAAGTATACTGTCGGCGGCTATCACAATGGTAATCTGTTTAATTTCATATATATGCATTTATTTCTTAATGTATCTGATTAACTTTATAGTTCTATTAAGACCGCTTTAAGATAATCCAATTACTTTTTCCTTTTCACTAAACACTCAACACGACTTATCCAGTTTGAAAATCAATTACTTGTTTCTTATCCGAATGAGCTATTGTAACTTTTTTGCAATAGATTACTTTCGATAATGGGATTTAACCTTTGTTATTTCTCCCTCAAAAAATCCTAAATTCCTTAACTTCTAAAAAATATTTCATGATAGAGATATTTTGTATATCAGATAAGTTTTTAAGAACCGGATCCCTGGTGAATTTCCTCCTCTTTCCCTTGCTACAGTATACTTTTTGTAAGTATATGTTTATAAAGTGCTTACTTACATAAAAAACTTTGAGTCATTATACTAAAACCTGTTGCGATTATCAGTCATGCCAGAGACACATGATTTTAAGAGTAGGAGGTTTTAACATATGCACACCGAGAATCTGCTTGAAGAATTTAATTTTCAAAATGATTTATTTGAATTTAAACAAGAACGGCCCCTGCAAAACATGACATTTGTCTTGTTCGGAGCAACAGGAGATTTAGCACAACGCAAGTTATTTCCTGCTCTGTACAATCTATACCTGGACGGGAAGTTACCTGAAACCATCTCCGTTGTCAGTACCGGCAGAGACTATTGTTCGGATGAAACCTTTCAGTATAAAGTGGAAAAAGCACTTTACGCATATTCCAGAAGGTCCATTCACGCTTCATCTTTGCCAGCTTTTTTAGAGAAATTTCGGTATTGCAGCTTTGATGCGACAGAAAAAGAGTCTTACTACAAACTGCGCGAACTTATTGAAAACAGGGAAAACGAGTTGGGTATTCCTCAAAATCGGCTGTTTTACTTGTCTGTGGCCCCCAGCTTAATTGATATTATCACGTCCCACCTTAGTAAAAGCGGAATCAGTCAAAACAACGGGTGGAAACGCCTCATTGTTGAAAAACCGTTTGGAAACAGCCTAAAAACAGCCAGAAAATTAAATGAGAATTTGAGCAACGTTTTCCGTGAAGAGGAGATCTACCGAATTGATCACTACCTAGGGAAACCTATGGTACAAAAACTAAGAACCTTGATCTTGGCGAATCCGATCTTGGAATCTTTGTTGAATCATAAACAAATTTCAAATGTCCAAATTACAGCAAGTGAGACTGTAGGTGTAGAAAACCGGGCTGATTATTATGATAAGGCAGGAGCCATCCGGGATATGGTTCAAAACCACCTTCTTCAGTTGGTCACAATGACAGCTGTCTATCTTTCGGATAACTTCATGGAAAATAAGGGCCGGGTGAAAAAGACAGACATTATTGCCTCTCTCCAACCCATCCGGAAAGAAAAAGCATACCAAAGCGTTGTCCGCGGCCAGTATGGTCCGGGAGAGGTTCAGGGCAACCCCGTCATTGGCTACAAAGAGGAGCCGGGGGTTAATGATTCCTCAACGAATGATACTTTTTTTGCAGCTCGCCTTTCTATCGAACACCCCTCATGGAATGGAATCCCCTTTTATATACGAACAGGAAAACGGATGAATCAGAAGTCGACACAAATTGTCATTGAATTCGAGAACAAGGTGATGGATTTAAATACACAGTTAGGAAGCTCTCCAAATTTAATGATTCTTGAAATTAGTCCAAATGAAAGCATTTCGTTGCGCGTAAATTTAAAAGATCCATCCAGCACTGGATACAAACCTGTTTGGATTGATTTCTCAACCAGCTCAGAAAATCAGCCGGAAGCATATGAACTTCTGCTCTATGATGCACTGTGCGGCGATTCAACGTTCTTTGCCGATTGGAGAGAAGTGGAACTATCATGGAAGTGGATTCAACCACTATTAGAAGCTTACCAAGAGGAGTTATTGCCTTTATATTCTTATCCAGCCGGTTCAACAGGTCCAGAAATGGCAAATGAGTTATTGCTGACGGATCAATCGAAGTGGTGGTAAAAAATAGTTCATTCAAAAGGAGAGAGATTACATGCCCGTTTCGTTTGATTTCACCAATGTATTATCGTTTATAACGAATAGCGAGTTTGAAAATATTAGCGAATTTGTCAAACAAGCGCATAACCAACTTCACCAGCAGACAGGACCGGGTTCTGACTACTTGGGGTGGATCGACTGGCCGATTAACTATGATAAAGAAGAGTTTCTCCAGGTGAAACTGGCTGCCGAAAGAATTCAGCAACAGTCAGATGCGCTGATTGTGATTGGCATCGGCGGCTCTTATCTAGGCTCCAAGGCAGCAATAGAAGCCTTATCACATACATTCCATAACCAAGTTAAAGGGAATACGGAAGTTTATTTTGCTGGACATAACATTAGCCCAACTTATATCACACATTTGCTTCAGCTACTGGAAGGGAAAGACATTTCCATCAATGTGATCTCCAAGTCCGGCACAACCACT
Organism: Exiguobacterium sp. s181; assembly: GCF_018617125.1. Classification (GTDB taxonomy): domain Bacteria; phylum Bacillota; class Bacilli; order Exiguobacteriales; family Exiguobacteriaceae; genus Exiguobacterium; species Exiguobacterium profundum. The sequence continues at coordinate 24,071 of NZ_JACSJM010000006.1, read as the reverse complement.
GAACCCGCTTTAGCCTTCCGGATCTTCCGTACCCTTTTGGAAAAAAAGTATGGAAAAGAAGAAGCTAGAAATCGAATTTATGTCACAACCGACCGGAGCAAAGGTGCGCTTCGGAATCTTGCAGTTGAAGAAGGATACGAAACATTTGTCATTCCTGATAATATCGGAGGACGATACTCCGTTTTGACTCCAGTCGGTTTACTTCCGATGGCTGTAGCCGGGCTTAATATCGACCAAGTGATGCAGGGGGCAAAAGCTGCTTACCACGAATACAACAATCCCGTACTCGCTGCAAACGAAAGCTACCAATATGCTGCAGTAAGGAATATTTTTTATAATAAAGGAAAATCGATTGAACTGTTTGTAAGCTACGAGCCTGGCCTGCTTTCTACAGCAGAATGGTGGAAACAACTTTTCGGGGAAAGTGAAGGGAAAGATGAAAAAGGACTCTTCCCCGCTTCTGTCAATTTCTCCACTGATTTACATTCAATGGGGCAGTATGTGCAGGAAGGGCACCGTCTATTCTTTGAAACAGTTTTGCAAGTGAAGAAACCTTCCCTCGACCTTGTCATACAAGAAGATCCAGCCAATATGGATGGGTTGAACTTCTTAGCAGGAAAAACAATGGATGAAGTGAACAAAAAAGCGGCACTTGGAACTTCCCTTGCTCATGTCGATGGAGGTGTGCCGAATCTGGTCATTGAGCTAGACGAACTCAATGAATTCACCTTTGGCGAAATGATTTATTTCTTCGAAAAAGCCTGCGCGATCAGCGGCACTTTACTCGGTGTCAATCCATTTGACCAACCAGGAGTAGAGGCATATAAAACCAATATGTTTGCATTGCTTGGCAAAGAAGGATTTGAAAAAGAAAGAGAAAAGCTGGAAAATCGGCTGTTGCCGTCTGGCAACTCACAAAACGATGAGGTGAAAATACAATGAAGCAGCAAATTGGAGTCATCGGTTTAGGGGTAATGGGAAAAAACTTAGCCCTGAACATGGAGAGTAAAGGTTATTCTGTATCTGTCTATGATTATTGGACAGACCGAATCGACGAATTAGCTGAAAAAGAAGCACAAGGAAAAAAGATTTTGGGAGCATACAGTGTTGAAGAGTTTGTCCTTTCATTGGAAACCCCCCGCAAAATCTTGTTGATGGTGAAATCTGGAGACACGACGGATTCGGTCATTGAATCCCTCCTTCCCCACCTTCAATCAGGGGACATTCTATTAGACGGAGGAAATTCGTTTTTTGAAGACACGAATAGGCGAACAGCAAAATTACAAGAAGCAGGCTTGCACTTTCTAGGCGCCGGAATTTCCGGCGGAGAAGAAGGTGCCCGCAACGGTCCTTCCATCATGCCCGGTGGACCGAAAGAAGCATATGAACAAGTCAAACCTATTCTGGAAGCAATTTCGGCAAAAGTAGATGACACTCCTTGCAGTGCCTATATGGGCCCTGATGGAGCTGGCCATTATGTAAAAATGGTTCATAATGGCATTGAATACGGCGATATGCAATTGATATCCGAAGCCTATTTCATCATGAAACACGCGCTTGGCCTTTCTGTCCTAGAAATGTCCACTATATTCTCGGATTGGAACAAAGGGGAGCTTGACAGTTACCTTGTCGAAATTACCGCCGATATTTTGAACAAGCGGGATGAAGATACCGGGAAGCCGCTTGTTGATCAGATTTTGGATGTGGCCGGACAGAAAGGGACTGGGAAATGGACAAGCCAAAACGCGTTGGATTTAGGTGTTTCCCTTCCAATCGTCACAGAGTCCGTTTTCGCAAGGTTTATTTCCTCGGTCAAGGAAGAACGGGTCGCGGCAAGCAAAATTCTGCAAGGCCCTGAACCGAAAAAACAGGCAGGCGACTCCCAAGAAATGATTGAAGCCATCCGCAAAGCCTTATACATGAGTAAGATTTGCTCGTATGCCCAAGGTTTTGCCCAAATGCGTGCGGCATCTGAAGAGTATGGCTGGAATATTCCTTACGGGGACGTTGCCATGATCTTCCGTGGAGGATGCATCATCCGGGCGCAATTCCTGCAAAAGATCAAAGAAGCATTTGACGGCAATCCCGAACTGCCTAACTTATTAATTGATCCATATTTCCAGGAGATTATAGGGGAGTATCAGCATTCTCTACGAAAAGTGCTGACGCTGGCCATTCAGCAAGGAATTCCGGCGCCCGCTTTTTCTAGCGCATTGGCTTACTATGACAGCTATCGCTCTGAGACATTGCCAGCCAATTTAATCCAGGCACAGCGGGATTACTTTGGTGCCCATACGTACCAGCGTGTAGACAAAGAAGGTTTCTTCCACACCGAGTGGCAAGTAAAATAACCAGAAACAATAAGTATGTAGAAGCTTGTTAGAACATCACGTAATCAGACTGAAAGGCCTGTTGGAAAAAGAAAGTTTTCCAGCGGGCTTTTTTGAATACATTGCAGCCTCCATGCTCATTGACGCCTTCTCCAATAGATTTTAATTGTCGATAAACAATTATCTGGAATCTGGATCCTTCCGGAAAATCATCTTTTTATGTTTGAAACTTTAACTCTATGAAAAAATTCTACCGTTAAAAGGGGCGGAATCCCTAAAAGAACCAATCTGCTAAAGGGTATGCTATTTTGATTATTTTTAAGTTGATAAACTACCGCAGATCTAAAATGATAGCACTCGCTCGATGCATTCTTACAAGAGCAAGCGAACCGGTAAATTCGGATCGAGTAGGAGGGAGCGATTAACTCCCGACCTCTCACACCACCGTACGTACCGTTCGGTATACGGCGGTTCAATTAAGATATATGACGCAAAGTTTCATAACGTGCTATCAAACTTTTGAGCCCTTGGGAACTCCAGTAGGAGTTTCCGAGGGCTCTATGCAATACCGGACTATTTGAAATTCGCCAGTAACTCTTTCGCGAGTTACCCCATTCATAAGCCTTCCCTTTCGGGAGGCTCATTCCGATGAGTTTTCTCACTTTCGTGCTCGGCTTCTTCCAATCTTTCCACATGCACATGCGGAGCCTTCTTCGAGTCCACGATTCTAGGTCTTTGAATACGCTTGGCGTATCCGCCAACGCAAAATAACCGCACCAACCCGTCAGGTACTGGTTCAGCTTTTCAATTCGCTTTTCCATTGAATACGGTTTACTTCGTGAGGTGATGTCCCGAACTTTGTCTTTCATCCGGTTTAGGCTCGCTTTCGCAATCCGCACCTTCGGTTCTTTATGGGAAGTAAAGCTGAAGCCAAGGAATTTACGCTTCCATGGTCGGTCTACAGCTGATTTGCTGGTATTCACTTTCAACTTCAGCTTTCCTTCTATAAATGAAGTCACCGACTTCATGACCCGGTTGCCTGCTTTCGGTGTTTTCACGTAGATGTTGCAGTCATCGGCGTAGCGGACAAACGAGTGACCACGCTTTTCGAGCTCCTTGTCCAGTTCATCCAGGACAATGTTCGAGAGCAGCGGGCTGAGAGGACCTCCTTGCGGAGTGCCTTCCTCACTGTTCATAACGACTCCGTTTATCAAGATGCCGGTCTTCAGATACTTGTGGATGAGCTGAAGCAGGTGCTTGTCCTCGGATTCGCTTCGCCAGAAGCCCCATGAGCTTGTCATGGTTCACCCGGTCGAAGAATTTCTCCAAGTCGATATCGACTACCCAGCGGTTGCCATCTTCGATATAGCCTTTCGCTTTCTTGACCGCCCCGTGGGCACTCCGATTTGGGCGGAACCCGTAACTGTGGTCAGAGAAAGTGGGGTCATAGATAGACGACAACACTTGGGCAATCGCCTGTTGAATGAAACGATCCATCACGGTAGGGATGCCAAGCAGTCGCACACCGCCGTCAGGTTTCGGGATTTCGACCCTGCGGACCAGCTGTGGCTGATAGGTTCCCGACAGAAGTTCCATTTTCATGGTATCCCAGTGTTCGATGACATGCGCTCGCAGGTTTTGTACGGGCATTTCATCGACACCATGGCTTCCTTTATTCCGAAGCACCCGGTTCAGGGCACGTATTAAATTTTCCCGTGAGAGAATCTGTTCCATTAACATTCGTTATGCCTCTTTCCGTGAACAACGGTTCTTCTTTATCCAGTTTCTGCTCCACCCTCTTGATGTCCCCAGTGGAATTCACCACGTCCTCCAGTCAAGTAAGCCCTAACGGGTTGTCTGTGTTCAACGCAGAAACTGCCTGCCAAGATGTTGTTCTCTCTTAATTGTTCAGCCCTTCCCATCCGTCTCGAGACCAGATGGTACTATGGCTTCTGCTGACTTCTGGTTGTTCAGCTGCCCATCACTGGGCAGGTTACCAAGGGTACTTGGCGCTCCAACCAGACCTCCCCGGGTAAGAACGCAATCTTTCCCTCCCCCTATCTGCTTCATTTACTGCATGCGACCTTCGGCAGAAAGGGCTTTGCCTTGTTTGGCAGGCTCACCCAATCGCACATAGCCTTCTATGAAGTTCGTGTTCCTCAGACCGGAGGTTTGCCGCCCGCTTCCTTCAGATTCCACGTCGCCGTGGACACCCTTGCGCTTGGCTAACTGTTACTTCTGCATTTATGAGTATAGTCCGATAAAATAGGTAGCGACGACCAACAGGAGCACGTATGAGAAAATGACTGTCGGAGGAGAGACCATCTCATGTTCGAAGCGCTTAAACAATCGTTCTGCCAGATGGCCACTGATGAGTACACTCATCCCTACCAACGCTCCACCCAAAAAGACATTTAATTCTGTCGTCAGAGCAAAGAATACGCTGAACATGATAAATACCGTGGTAAATAGAGTAGAGAAGAATTTAAGTTTATTCACAATGACACACCCCATCCTTTTTTGATTACGAGAGCGCGCTCGTACTCACTTTAATATACTTACGAGTTCGACTTGAAAGAAGATTCATAGGTTTTGATGGATGAGAAGAACAGCTTCAATACAAAACCGGACAACCCGCACTCATTCGACTGTATACATTTCGACGTCGAAATGGATTAGGCTTGTCAGCGATGCCTCGTCTTGTGTTTACGTAGTAAATACGCGAAAATGGAAGTGAGATGAATGCGAGTCAACATGCGTTCAAATGAGAAATCTATCAAATGGTAAAGTGGTGAATGCTGTGCAGTCTAATGAAACCAAAGTGACCTCTTTTCGAGTCTCACAAGAGGTAAAGGAACACATCCAGCGGTTGTCGGAACAGCGGCAGCTGTCGACGAATCAATTATTTGAAGAACTGATCGCCTTGGCTGATAAACAGGTTCCAGATCCATTGATCAGTGAGGAGAACGACGCTCTCCAGGCGGCATTGAATCAGGTGCTGGCCCTCTTCAATGAACGTGCCACGCGGCTAGAGCTTCGGACAAAGGAACACGAACGGATCCGTTCACGCTATCAAAAGACGATTCATGACCTTGAGCAAAGTATCATCATAGAGTCAGAACAGCTCAAAGAGGACTATGAGCGTCAAGTCGCGGCCCACGAACAGGAATTACTTCCACTTCAACATCAAGTGGAGCTCCTATTCGCCGAGAAACAGAACGCTCAGGACGCCCTCGAGACCGAACGTGCTTCTTTCAAAGAAGAACTAAAGGCCCAGAAGAAGTTGGTCTTTAATTTAGAAGAAGACGTCAAGAAGCTCGAGCTAGAGCGCAGCCAGCTCAATCGTCAAAACCAGAACCTGATGGACACGCTTGACGATTTGAAGGCACGAACGCGACGAAACGACCAACTCGAAGAGGAGAACCAAAAACTTCACTTAGAAGTACAGCTCCTCCGTCGTGAAAAAGAGGCGTTCGAGAACCGGTTACAGGAACAGGTCGAGCTCGCGGTCCTGCGGGAGCGGAACACCCAACAAAATAAACAATGATACGAAAAGGGTACTAGATTGAGTCAACCAGTGACTGAATCTAGTACCCTTATATTTATTACAAAGTAAGGATTTAACGGTTTGAAGAAATCGCCTGATACATGTTCCATGATTTGACCAAAAAAGCTCCATTTATACGTAGAATCATAACCTCATGAGAGTATAAAAATGACTCGACTTGGTCCAATTAAGATTTCACCCGCAATCCACGCTTCTTGAATCGATTACGCTTTTCTTCTAATTTCACTTTCATATCTACCGAGAACGTACTTTCAGGAGTGTTGTAGGCGCGCCGTGCTGCCATACTAAGCATTTTAGCCACATCCTCCGCCCGGTCGTCCTGTAAATCAAGCAGTGAAGATCGAACATACTGGCGAGCCATTTCTCGGTCACGTAGCGATTCAGGGACCGATACATGACGACTTAATGCCAGAGCCAATTGAGCCGTCTCTAAGCGATAGCTTGTCCCACCTGCCTGCATACGATTCAGTTCATCCGCTAGCTCGCTTTGCAGACGTACATGATTACTGTCCGTCATCGGTCACCCTCCTCTACTCTTCTTTTGATTTATTATATACCCTTTTCCTGAAAAATTCGACTCAAGTCGTGCACGTTACAAAATGGATCGTCCCACGTCATGTTCGCTTTATATTCCTCTACAAGTTCGAGAAGTTTGTCTTTATCGCAAAGTTCCAATAGATTCGTCTTTTCGAGATCCTCTAAGTCCTTTTGGCGAGAGGAGAAGATCTTGGTACATGCTAATAGTTCAATGTCAGGGACATACACATCAATCGCCTCGAATAGACCTTCGATCTTATGACGGAATTCATTTTCTCTAAAGTCTTCACGGGGTGGGAACTGAATGACCCCTTCGACAATTTCAATTTCATATTCATGAAGTGCCTCTTTTAATTCAGGTGTCACAACGCCCTCCGTCACGCGAATGTCAATATCTCGCGTCGGACGATACTCGGCATCTTTATTCATCATTTCAATGAAGAGAAGGATCCCCGAGGCGCCAACCACAACAAACTCGACTTCGATGTTTCTTGAGGCGCAAAACGTATCAAGCACGAGCAAGGTATCGATGATACTTTCCACGTCCTTGTATTGATTAGAGTAAGTCATGTATGTCCCTCCTGATGAAAATGACCCACTCTGATTCGGTATGTTAAGAATCTTAGTGGGCCATGATGTATTTCGCTTCTCTCAACTTAATTCGTATTTAAATAGGCACTGAGAGCCCGCCGGATAATCTCATCTTCTGACACATGTTCTTTTTGCGCGGCTTGCGTTAATCCGACGTATAAAGGATCTGTCAGATCAGCAAAGCGAATCTGTACACGCATGGGTTTCACAGATTTAGTTTCGACTTCGAGCACGCGTTGTTCCTGACGTTCGATCAACATCCGTTTCACTTCACGGAGTTCTTCACGTGTCATCTCGTACACCGTCTTGTCTCCTGAAGCTGTGTAGTACTTCTTATTCTCGAGTAGCGCGAGCTTCGGATCTTCTGGCCACGACAACAACTCAGCAAGCTTCGTTGCACTGAAATCTTGCTCGAGCGTCTTCTCTAAGATGTTCGGACCAAACGTATTCCAAAATGAGACAAATCGATTCACTTGAGAATGTGACATGCCAATTTTGGCTAAGAAGTCTTTCCAATTGCCTTCTTCTTGTTTGAACTCTTTCTTCGTCTCAGGATCACGGAACAGACTATTTGCGTGTGCAAGTATACGACACTTTTCGACAAAGCTAGTCGCTTGAATCGCATCGATGTGGTTGTAATATTGAACGATTCCCTCCATATCCTCAGGGAGCTTCTTGGTGATGATACGTGACAACCCCGTCGCCGGCAGGGCCTGATAAGGGTTCGACACGGTCGTCGTCGCCGAGAATTCTTTCACGGCATCGACTTGTTCCGTACGGCTATCCGTCGTTTGTTGATTCTGATTCACCGGAAGGTTGGCACTGAATGTAGAAATCTTCGGTGTATGTTTCTTTCGGTTGCGTGTCATAACGACAATACCTCCTCAGCAAGTTGTAAATAGGCATCGGTTGCCGGGCTCTTGTGATCAATGACAGGACGAGACTCTCGCTGCAACGTCTGAACCTTCACCGCATAAGGAATCGTCGTCAAAACCGGAATACCGACTTCTTTCCCAAGTTCTTCAAGTTCTTCGACTGTCGTGACATCCCCTTTCGAGCGAGCACTCACCATCGTCGGGATGAAGGCAGCGATATGGATGTCTTCCCGGAATCGCTTCATCTCTTCAAGCTCTTCTGGAGCCGAGTAGACGGCGTCCATTGAGAACTTCTGCATCTGTACAGGCATCACGATGCGATCCTGTGCGACGAGTGCGCAACGGGCATAGGGGTTAAGAGCAGAAGTCGATCCTGGGCAATCGATGAGACAGATGTCAAACAGCTCATCAATCTTGGCGAGTTCTTCGCTGAGGCGATACTCATACCCGATCTGGCTCGTCAGGTCACTCGGTGAGGCCGAACGTCTCGTCGGGACAAGATAGACCGTTCCCGTCTCATACTCGCATGTCACTATGACCTGTTCGATTGGTGTGTAGAATGGGTCATTCTCTTCTAGTAGACAATCGAGTAAGACTTTTCCTTCATAATCGTTTGTCAGACCAAGCCCGTTCGTCGAAGAGGCCTGGTCGTCCGCGTCGATGACGAGGACACGTAATCCGTCGCGTGCATAGACATGCGCCAAGTTGATGGTTGTCGTCGATTTCCCGACGCCGCCCTTTCGATTGTACAATGCGATTTTCTTCATGATTCGTCTCCTCGCTTCTCGTCTGTGACGTCGATGATATTGTCGTTCACGGTCCGCTCGATGATTTCCGTCAACAGTTCACTCACACTCCGGTTTTGGGCATGTGCATACTGTTGGAACTGATCGGACAGGTCGGACGGGATTCGTGCCGAAAGGACGGCAGATGGTTTCTTTGTTTTTTGAAACGGGCTGACTTTGACCTGTTGCACAGGCTCACGGGTCTTACGGGCCTCACGGATTTGTTTGACCGTCAACTCGTCGACGCTTCGTGACTCTCCATCAATATAGAGTCCCTGTTCGACTACCTCTTCGACGTTGTCGAGATACATCAGTTCAAACAGTTTGGAAGCCGGTAAGCTCGCAAGTGATGATTCGAGTGGATGTAACGTCTCATAGGCTTTGACGTACCGAGAGGCAAGAGAACTCGACATGGACACGGCTTCGAGGAACCCCATCCATTCTTTTTTGTCATGCATCTCAGAACGAGCGATGACGAGCCGCTTCCCGATCTCAAATACAGAAATCGTTTGAACTTTTGAAAGCTCATTGATTTCATGAACAAGGTCCTCGACTTCTTTAGAGACCGGAAGTTTTTGGACGAGCGCGCTGATATTCGTCAAACCACTTTGATACGGGTGCTGCTCACTCGGCTTGATTTTATGAATGTTACGATTCCGTGCTTTCATGATGTTTCACCTGCCTGTTCAACGACTTGCTTAGCCAATAGTCGAAACGGTTCAGCAAGTACCTTCGATTCCTTGGAGCGGTACTGGATGACACTCTTTCCACTATCGGCAGCTTTCTCGATGAATGTGGAGCGCTTGATCATCGGAAGAATGTTTAACCCCTCTTCCTTCGCGATGGTTGCCATTGCTTCATAGTACTCCTTGTCTGCCTTTAAAGATGCATCCATCGCGACAGGAAGAATACCTGTGATGACGAGGTCTGGGTTGTAGAACTTTTTCACTTTTTGAACGGTTCGAACCGTACTCGCAAGTTGGTCGAAAACGAGCTTCTTCGGCATGAACGGGATGACCGTCATATTTGATGTCGAAAGCACGACTTTCGAAAGTTCGTTGATCGATGGGACTGAATCTAAGATGATCCAATCAAACTCCTCTTCTAGCGGTGCAATCATGTCCTTTAATAGAAAGAGCTTGTCTTGCTCGGAGATTAGGTTGATCAACCGGGCATTTCGTTCATTCGAAGGGAGAAGACTCACATGATACGTTTCATCATCAAACAGGACTTCTCTGATATCAAGATTACGTGTATGTACGTCAAACATCGTCATGTATTTGATCGTGTCGGATTCTTTTAACATCAGCTTGCTGAGCGAGCCTTGGGGATCCAAATCAATGATGAGGACTCGTTGTCCCAGCTCACCCAATGCGTAAGCCATATTCAAAGAACAGGTCGTCTTGCCTGACCCACCTTTCGATATGTAAAACGTGAGTATGTTCATCTTCTCTCCCCTTTCTCTTTCATATCATTTCACATTCACTCTTTGCATTCAATACAAAAACAGAAAAGACACTGATAAATTCAATACAAAAATGTATACAATAATAATTTTGGTTTGTATACGATTTTTGCATCTGAATATTTTCTGTATACGTTTCGACGTCGAATTGTATACAGAGACATTTTTGGACTATGTATTTATACAAAGTTCCTGTTGTGAACGTCATTCATATTTGTAGATCTTTTCTATAGAAGAAATACTTGGCACATCTAGATATGATTTAAATAATAGAAGAAGAGATAAAACCATATTCTTCTGAGTTAAAAAAATATAAATAGATTAGAGAGAGTTAAATAAAGATTAATAGAATTAGAAAAAGAAGAGGATCTCTCAATCCAGTCATACCAATCCTTCTGACGATTTAAGTGAAAAGAGATATTTCAAAAGGGCCATCGTTTCGTTCACAAAAGTTCATTTTTTTTCAACTCTGATTTGAGAATTAAAAAACAAGAGAGGATTTAATTCAGTAAATCCTTGATTACTTAACTACTTGGTTTGATTTTTTTCCTAAAAGTAAAAAAAGCAGATTCAGTATGCAATGTTGACTTAGAACGAATGAGAAACAATATAAACAGAAGGAAATACCTGAAAAAATGGGTGGTTTTCATATATATTTTCAAAAATGAACATGACAAATAGACCATCATGCGATAGCCAATTTTGCCTGGTTCTCTTTTAGTCGTTGGTGAAGATAGAAAATTGGCTCCTCAAAGAACAGCTTATGGGTGCTCGAGTGGACCAAGTCCTCACGATGGTGTAGGAATGCTTGTTTTAACTCTTCGACGACCTGTTTGAATGTCTCGGCCCCGAATGTATCGCTCATCGAGAAGAGTGAATCACGGTTGACCTTGAGCGCGTCAAAGTCGAAGAACTCCCCAACCCGCTTACGCAATTCGAACCACAGGAGTTGAACTTCCGAGCGGTCTTTCTCTTTGATCTGTTTACTGTCTTGCGCAGCCGAGAGCTGGACTTCAAGTAAGAGCGGTCGTGTCACGTCTTGGACTCGTTTCTTAAGTGAGACATTTTGTTTGACCATGTTCAAGAAATGCTTACTGTCTTCGACAAGCGAGACCTGAAGAAATTTAAGACCAGACATCATCTTTTGGATGGCGAGCTTATGGCCACAGTATTTAGGAAGGAATCCTTTGATCTCATCGTAGGTCAGGATGGCTTGTTCATTTGACTGGACATAAACATCTTTCTCGACCTGGACGATTGTCCGTAGCGCGAGTCGCAACGTGTTCACATTATCGAGTGCGATTAGTTCGGACAAGAGACCGTGCCAAACAGACGTATACCCGGTCTTCGAATCGACCGTTGCACCGTCCACAAACAAATCACGATAGTTTTCAAGGTAATCCGTCAATTGGATTGAGATCACTCCTGGGAAGTGACGTACGACCGTCATGAGCCCATTCTGTTCAAAGATCTTTAAGTTGTTATGTAGGGAGCGGACCGACGTGCATGCAAAATTCGCGACCATGTGGTCTTCAATGAATTCGACTTTCCCTTGGTCATCGGCATAGGCGAGAATAGAGAGAATATGACGGATCCGGGACTTAGTCCATTTGAAGGCCGTGAAACAGGCCGGGATGTTATAGTGATGCTGCTCGTAACGATAATGATCTGCGCGTTTCGTCCAACGCGTCAATCCGCTCATTGCGACCAATAGCTTATTGGCGACCAAAATATGTCGATTCGTCTCCATCATCTCTCCTACACCTCCCCTATCCTAAAATATGCTAGTTTCAGTATCCAGCTCTTTCAAGATAGTGTCAAAGTGCGTTTTCAGTACGGGATTTTGTTACCAAAATGAAAAATACGTTGATACAAAGCCATTTTAAACCGAGAAAAATATGCGTTTTCAGTACGGTCATTTGTTACCAAAACTGATTCATTCGCTCTATAGTGCCATTCCTACAGAAAATAGAGTAGATTTTTTTAGTTGAAAAAGAGAAAAGTGTAGTTTTGGTACGGCACTTAGTTACCAAAAATGAAAAAGTGTAAGTTTGGTACGGTCGTTTGTTACCAAAAGAGAAGAAAATGTAGTTTCAGTACGGTCATCTGTTACCAAAAAGGCAAAAAGAGTCTCAAAAATTTATTTTCAAAAGGGCGATGAATCGGTAAAAATGTAGTTTCGGTACGGTGTTTCGTGACCAAAATAAGAAAATGCAGTTTCAGTACGGTCATCTGTTGCCAAAAACTAAAAAGTGCAAGTTTGGTACGGTTGTTTGTTACCAAAATCGTTGGAATCTGATATAAATGAAAGCCATATTCACCAAAAAAGATGATCTGCTTGAATATCTATCGATCATTAAGAGGTGATTTGAGTGAGGAATATTCAAACCACCCTTCTTATTAAGAAGAAGGAGAGAAGAAGTGTAAGATTGGTACGGCACCATCAAAAATTAAAAATTTGATTCCTGACGTTCCATGAGTATGGATACTAGTTGAGCGTTTTGGCCCATTTTCATCGTTAAATCGATTCATGTGAAACATTAGTGCAGCTAAACTGAAAAAAGAACCCAGATAGACTGGGTTCTCCACGATATCAATTACAATAATAACGTGTCCACATGACCTGGCAATTCCCAAGACTCCAACGGGTAGAAGGTGAAGAAATAATAATCACCGGAACGGTGCCATTCCTTCAGGATGAAATCATGTTCCTTGATTCGATCCAGATTCAACTCAAGCTCTTTCAGATTGTCGGCCTTTCGGACCTTGTTGAATCGAATCGAATAGGTGAACTGACGCCAGTGCCTACGGACGGGTTGTTGCTCCCCTGTCTGGATAGAGCTCATCCGCTCTTTTTGAAGGACGAAGGCCAGGTGATAGGCGAAGCTGCCTTTCAACTGTTCGATCTGTTCCCCGTAGATGCTGACGATCTGTTGTTTCAAGAGGTCGTCGTAAATTTCCTCACTGACCGTGACGATGACCTGGCTCTCGGCTAATGTCGTCGCATTTTTAATGGTAACCGAGGAGAACAGGCCACGGATGAAGAAGTCCCCGTCCTCGTTGTGTCCGGCGACCCGATAATAACCAAGCTTCATGAGACGTTGCGTCGTCAAATCGTAGCTTTTCCCACTATCGTTCGCATACAGCTTCTTGACGAGCTGCGAGAGCGGGAAGATGATTTTCCGGCTCGTCTGAAACGTCATGTCCCGATACGCCAGAATCTCTGTGAAGGCCTCGAAGTCTTTCGAGTCAAGGTCTGGTACCTTCCCGTTCAATTCTTGGATGAACTCTTTGCTGACGAGGAGCGAGAGGTGGTCGGGAATTCCCTTTTTATATTTCGGGACCACCGTGTCATAGTTCTGAAGCTCGAGATTCAGTTGCGACGCTTCGTTCAGTTTTTCATCCAACAGGTCCGTCTGGTTCTTGATGCGGTCGGACATGCCGAAGAATGGGATATCGACGGCGAGCGTCGGAGAATGATGCGCCGTCGGTTGGTTGAGATCGACTTCTTTGGCTACCTCCCATAAGATCATCAAAACGTCCGTCTTGAGCGAGGTCTTCTTCTGATTCACCGTCTTTTGGGACCAGTATGGATACGTATGGATTAACAGGTTTGGATTCTCAGACCATTCCTTCAACTCTTGGATGCATTGTTGCATATAACCTTCGATGGTTTTCACGTGAAACTCTTTCAGGAAGGCTTCGGGTCCGACCAAATGGTGATATGCGGTAATCATCTCGAACCGGGCACGCAATTCTTTTTTCGGGCCGCGTCCCTCTTCGTAGTTTCGGATGGCAGCCTGAACCCATCGTTTCTTTAACTTGTTGAATGAATGATAACGTATTTTCTTATAAGAAGCCTCTAGATTTTCGAATTGATAGTTCTCTTGATAAAGTGCCGTGACAAATTCCTGGATATCAAAGATAGACACGCTGTGGAGAATTTCCTCCATGCGATGCCTCTGAATAGCCGTGACCGCTTGAGAAATGATGAGTTGTTGCGAGCGGCCATTGGAGGTTGATTGAGTCTCCATATTGATCACCTCTTCTAAGGATAAATATAGCACAAACTCAGCCATATTTTTTTATCCAATTTAAATTATTTCAAATACCATAAGTTTATAAAAAAAATGTGCGCCGGCGCACACTTTTAAAAATGTAGGTAAGACAATACTTTATTCTTTTATTCGGTCATCAAGAAGTCAAAAGGTTAATTTCAGATAATCAGATATAAGGATGTTTTCGTGGTCTTGCGTCGTCCGATTATTGATGAAAGTCAAGGATACTCTTTCGAAAGTGAGGTTATCATCTCTTCGATTCGTACTAATAGCGAAACTTAAAGGAGTTATTAAGGAGGCTAATGAATAGTTGAAGCTTAAAGAAATCAAAAAGTGTGCGCCGGCGCACACTTTTTGATAAAAACATTAGAGTGAACTCAGGACGTATATGAGAGAGAGAGTTTGAAAGAAACAGATGGACGGAAATATCGACCGGAAATCAAATTTCAGATTATCATTGTCACGATTGGAACGTGATATTCTATAAAAAGAAATGGAGGTCGATTAAATGAATTTTGAAACAAAATATTTGATTAGGTGGGGAATCCCAGGATGGGTGTTCATATTTTGGTTATTCTTTTATTTTTCATTCACCCAAAATAATTACTCCGAATTTGTCAAAAATGTTCCGTTGCTAATATCTTTGGTAGTTGCAGGTGTTCCATTGGGTTATCTGATTTATCAAATCTATTTTGCCTGTTTTTGGAGTTTTAGAACAAAAGACAGTTTGAACAGATTTAGAAGCGAATTAGGAGACAAGTTTTCTACAGATGCTACCTTTGGCACTCTGTACGAGAATAGAAATAAAGATTACTACTATCTTGAACACGTTTGGCATTCTATGTTGTTGGAGCAGGATGAGGGGGTCCGTGCTTATTTGGAGGGGCGATATAGACATTTGTTGAGGACTATCCATGGGGTGGGTACATTGTTCGTCAGTACGACAGGTTCGCTAATCCTTGTTTTCTTCTTGCTGGTCCGAAGTTTGATCATAGGCGAAGAACCATTATTGTTTTACATAGGTATTGTGATGCAATCCGTTATTTTAGTTGCGGCCTCACTAAACTATAGATACTTCTCCGATAATCTTCGTGCGTTTCAGGTCGGTATGTTAAATAAATACCTACCTTTAAACGAAGTACCACAAAACCTGAATCATGTTTCTGAAATGAAAGATAAATGACTATCTTACAAAATATAAGGATATTTTATTAATTTATATTTCATTAATTTATATTTCATCTACAAGTAGAGATGATTCATGTATATTCTTGAATCATCTCTTTTTGATAGGGTGCAAGTACAGGTTACAATCAAAACCTTTATCAATTTTTCTACTGGAAGAAAAAAGGTTCTGGATAAAAGTCGGACTTCGCAACATCCTTCACAACAAAGTGTCTTCCTCTTCATCCTGATTCTTTTCAAAGAAAAAACTTATAAAATCTTTTCCAAACCTTGAGATTTCAAATTGTTCTTTTGATTTAAATTTAGGTTCTTTCAATTTTGGTAAACGATTGGACTTAGGGTTTGATAGTTTTTCAAGGTATGAAAAAGTGTCTTTGAACGTTTTGGAGATCTCTTTAAGATCATCAACGACATTAAGGTCTGTACGAGTAGTCAATAAACCAATCCTTAGCAAATTTCTTCGTACTGCCTCGTATTGATCATACGATATACCGTGTCGTTCCATGACATCGTGGAACGTCTCTCTAGAACCCTCTTGGTACCAGAAACGAGTCGAATTCATTAGCCTTAAGACCGAAATGTCGATTATTCGTGATTCTTTCAACACGTCGTAATAGGTTAAGACAAAGTCTTCTGATACAAAATCGTGTTTCGTGATTTGTACAAACCCATTGACCATGTATTTAATTTTTTCTTCTTGTTGTTCGTCTATCGCCGAGTCTAATACATATTGAAACAGTCTATCAATCTGCTCTTTTTGTTCATTAGTTTTAGATTCAAGATTCGACTGAATGGATTCTACTTTAAGATTTAACTCTTCAGCGACACGTAACATGTTTCTCTCGAAGCGAGCACGTTTATAGCCTTGAACTGCTCCAGACAACCCAGGGAGAAATGAACTCACTGCATCTATAGCTAAATCTCCCGCTGCACTTTTGATAGACTTTTTTGCTACTTCAGCGCTAAGCTCACTTCCTACATTTAAAAAAGTATCAAGAGCAAGATCACGACTAGTTTGCTTTAAGTTTTCTTTTCTGTTTTTATCCATAAAATTCATTCCTTTCATATAACGAGCTACTTGCAAAAATAGAATTGATGACTTTCATTTATACTAATTGTTTTTTGGTTGTGAATACGAGAAACAAAGAGTATATTTTTTGACTATAAACAATTATGGTCTACAGATTTTGTTTTTGTCTGACTAAGCACAAATAAAATCGTATTTTTTCATAAAATATAGAATTTCAAATAATCATCTGTACCTTGCAATAATTCTATGAAAGAAGAAAATTGATTTACAAAAAATTATAATAAATGACATTGTAAAAATAATTTGGTATCTTTTGTATTGAGAGGTTTCTTTTTTTGGAATATGAAAAATCTTAAAAGCAAAGAAAGAATACAGTCTAATTTATTAAGTTATCATTTATTAAAAAAAGGAGAATTGAGATGTTAAAAAAATTAGAAATTCACGGTTGGAAACAATTTGAAAAGATATCAATTGATTTTGATAAAAGAGTCACACTTATAACAGGAGCGAATGGGGCGGGTAAAAGTACAATTTTTCGTATGATAGCAAACGATATGGGGTGGAGTTATACTGAAACCTCAAATCCTGTTAAAGACAAGAAAAATTCTTCTCCTTTTTACACCGGCATTTCAGATAATAGTCAGATTAAACGAAATAAGAATCATTTAATTAATTTTACTGATGAACAACGTAAAGAATTATTAAATTTAGGATATTTACACCGGGACATTGATGAGGTTAATGATCCATATGCTTATCTATCTAATGGGTATTTTGAAATTGGTAATTTGATCAGCGAAGACGGTAATTTCACTTATTTTGTACCTGAATTTGTGGACGATGGTGCATACTATTTTCATACAAAGTTTGAGCCATCAGAATTTATTGATGCAAAAGAAAATCAGTTATCGGAATTAAGTACTGACTACCTTGAGGCATATATTTCTTACATTCGTCAAATTGGTAGAGAAATCATAGGACTTAGTATCCCTTCTCATAGAAGTCCATATACATATGAAAAAATTGATTCTATTCCAATTCATGCGCCTCAAACAACTGAACTAATAAAGGATTATTTTGAATCAGTAAAAAACCGAACACTTAACAACACTTACGCAAACGATCACTCACCTATTCTAACTATGAAAAAATCTATCGTATCTTTAGCTTTATTCAGTGAAGATAATACCTACGTAAAAGGAAACCCTGAATTTAAAATCATGATTGACGAATTTAATGAAGTCTTAATGAATGTCTTGCCTAAACATTTACAGTTTGAGGGTCTTTTAATTGTATCTGGAGAAGTAGTAATGAGTACAAAAGCAGGAGATTTTTTAATAGATGCAGCTTCTGGAGGAATAGGTGCTCTCATTGATATCGCTTGGCAAATTTTTGTTATTGATTTCGAGTACGAAAATTACGTTGTTGTGATAGATGAACTTGAAAATCATCTTCATCCTTCTATGCAAAGGGAAATACTACCGAATTTATTGAATGCATTTCCTAGAGCTCAGTTCGTAGTTAGTACCCACAGCCCTTTCATAGTCAATTCAATTATAGAGGGTAAAGTATATGCCTTAACGTTTAATTCACAAGGGAAAGTAAACAGTGAATTGCTAAATTTCGATAATAAATCTGCTGACGCTTTTGAGATTTTAAAAGATGTATTAGGAGTCTCGGTTACTATGCCAATATGGATGGAAAAAGAATTTAATAATACGATTAATGAGATTAGTACAACAAAACCATCTGAACTTAATGTTGAGGACTACGAGAAAATGAAGCTTATTTTAGAAGAAAAAGGACTATTAACTCAATTTCCACAACTATTAAAAATGTTGATGGAGAAAAATAATGATTAAATTAGTTAAAGAAAACATGCCTCCTATATTAATTGATAAATATGAACAATGGACGGAAGACTTAAAAGCAGCATATGAAGAAGAGGGGAAAGTTCCTAACTATATAAAAACTAGATATACACATAAAACTATAAAAGAATTAATTATTAAAGAAACAAATGGAAAGTGTGCCTATTGTGAAAGTAGAATCTTGGCTAATTCCTTTGGTGATATTGAGCATATCATTCCGAAAACTAAAGACCTTACTAAATGGTTCGAATGGGAAAATCTTACCTTGGCGTGTCAAAGATGTAATAATGGTAAATCAGATTATTACAACGAGGAATTAGATTTACTTGATCCATATATAGACAATATTCCGGAGCATTTAGTTTTTGATGGACCATTTTTAATGCCCAAGTCCAAAAGAGGGGCTACTACTATATACGTAATCGATTTAAACAGAACTGATTTATATGAAAATCGCAAAAGATTCTATGAAAATACCGTTATACCATATGTATACTTATACAATCTTGTAGACGATCCGGCTGTGAAAAGAAAAGTTTTAATTGATATTCAGAAATTAACAAGAGAAGATCAGGAGTTTAGTTATATGGTTTCAAAAAAAGTTAATGAAATTACAATGCAAGAAATTTCTTAAAGTGGTTTTAGTTTGATATTTTAGTGGGTTAATTCAAATAACCGGTTTATTAATTGCGAGTACCCATTCATTTTGTTTACGGATTAATGATTGATTAACTACATGGCCGGCTGTCAATCGCCTATTTATCAATCTCTATTTATTTCTATATAGAAGACTATATTTGACCTGTTGCAATTTTTTATTCAAATGGTAAATCCATATTTGTCATGTTTGAGAGTTGATTCAAAGATTGTAAGTAACCATTTGTCGTGTTAATTGAGTTATGACCGACCAGTTGCATGACCCCAATCAACGAATTTCCGTTCGCCAGGAGCTTTGTGATGTAGGCCCGGCGGAACCAGTGGGGCGGGGTCTTCTCTTCGTTCGCGACATAGTCGACCGCCTGATGAGTCATCAGGCGGAGGGCTTCATAAGTGATCGCCTTGTTGACTTTTATCGTACTAAAAGCGATGAAAGGGGACCTGACTTCCTCGATCATCATCAACGTCTGCAGTCGATTTACGAGATAGGTCGCCTTCTCGGTAAGCGGGATGCGGCGCCACTTGTCGCGTTTCCCTTTCACCTCGAGGTAAGATGTATGCTGATTTCGCTTCACATCGGTGAACTTGATTGATAACAGTTCTGCAGCTCGCATGCCTGTCGTCAACAACAAATAACCGATCGTCTCGTTACGGAGCTCCATGAGCTCCTTTTTTTTTGCCCGCTTGACGGTATGACGGAACGACTCAGCAATCCGCTCGATCTCGTCGAAATCAATCTCACGACGGAGCAGCTCAGGGCGCTGCTGGTTCTTCACGTGGAAGCCCAGATTATGTAGATGATACTGGTTGACGTGGAGGTAGGTTAGGAGACGCTTCAACATGTTATTCTTCCGCTGCGCCGTGCGTGGGGTATACTGTTCGTTCACCGCGAATAGGTAGCGATGGATGTCGAGCACGGTCAGGTGTTTTAACCCATCTGTCTTCGTCATCACAAAGCTAAGCACGAACTCAAGGTCTTGCTTATAGGCACGACGCGTGTGCGGACTCTTATCAGCGTAGATTGGGAATAATTCCGTTGCCCAGAACAATTCAATCACTTCGATATCAGTTAACGTCTCGAGATCGATATGGTCCTTCTTTAATGCTTCGGCCAATTTGGGATTTGCCCCGGTCAATTCTCGTAACGCTACTTCGAACGCCTTCTGCTTTTTCTCAATCTCCATGCTTCTCCCTCTTTTCGCTCCGTATTTTTATTTGAATATCTGTATTCGTTAAAAGACGTGGTGGAAAACGAGTAATACATATGTATTAGCATTAAAAATACTTTTGTAATTAGATAAATAAATTCTATAAGTATGTATTACAATTATATAGTTAGTTACAATTAAATTCCATTAACTTGTGATAATCTTATATTATCACAAGTTAGATGACAGTATAAGTCATTAACCAATTAGAAGAAAAGAATAAGAGCTGGACAGCATTGTGATATGCTCTACAATAGAAAGAAAGGTGAGATAACAAATCTGTTTATCTGATTGGAAGTGTTTTTTTAGGGCGAGAAGTCGGCAGTCGATTAAGCAAAAATTGATTGCACTGCGCATGGTGGAAGGACAAACAAATACGTGGAAGGAGATCACGGAGGCTCATGACGTCTCTAGGCACACTTTCCAAGTGTGGAAGTGGAAAGTGAAATTCGATACAATCGGAATCAAAAACCTGTAGACCTTACCTCAAGGAACAGAAGATTGCTGCCGTCCGTGGCTATCTCGATAGATTTATTGGAATAGAAGAAGCGGGACTGACACACAGCATGTCCCGGATCGGTCGTTGGGGTACCTTGAAAGTCGAGATGAACTCCTTGCGTGAGTTCTAGTCCAATATGTTGTTCTACAACTACCATCATCTCCAAAAACGACTAAACGGCTTTGGTCCTTTCGAATACAGGACTCAAGCCGCCTAGGTCGGTTTTCTCTATCTACCCTGTCTATTTGACGGGGAGCAGTTCATTGTTCAACTCTACTCTTTTTTTTTATACCCCTTAGCTTCATCTCAAGCAAGGATCTCTTTCCACTCGGAATAAATGAATTGGCTAAAACGGGCTGTCTTATCTGTACATTGGAGGCGATGGACTCATTTATAATTTCGAGACCTACCTCACTGATAAAGGCAGTATTAGGGTAAAACCTACCATCTCCTTTTGCTTGCAGAGTACTAAAAAGCGATTTTATCTCCTGAATAATTTTTTGATCTAGCTTAAATCTGATTGGAAGTGTATAATTCCCCTCCATTAAATCTTTCTTTATATTGTAGACTCTTCCGCATTCAAGACATTTGAAGTTTTCAAGTTCATCTTCCGATACATAGTGTTCTATCTCGCAATCACTTGTAAAAATATATTCAGCCGATACTGTTTTCTTTTTACTAAACAAAGACAATAACAATAGAAGAGTAATCGTTTGAGTATTTGTATATTTTAATGTTCGAGCAAGAAAGTAAGGATTAATGTAATCATTCTTAGTTGAGACTACTTCTTTAAAATAATCTAACATTTTTTCATTCAAATGATTAATATCAGAATACTCAACTTGTAACTTGGGATAATCCGCGAATAAATTCTCTAATTCTGTTTTTAATGTGTTCATATATACTCCTTCTAGACTCAGCCAGGTAATTTATGTTTGCATCATTTTCTGAACTACTTTGTAAAAATTCAAATGTTAACTTATCGCGACGGACCTTGACAGTAAATTTTTGTTGGTATCTTATATCTTCATGTTCATCAATTTCATAATGGAAAGATATTTCTGATACAACTTTTAACCTCTTAATCATTTCAAGTAGATACCAATATGGTTCGGTATGATAAACAGGTTCACGACGACTGTGCCGAGTTCTAGAAGAAGTGACATTTACAATATCTCTAAGAGCGAAACTGTAGATATATTGACTTAACTGCAATGAATCTATTTCTTTGACTAAATCTCGAAGTCGAATACCATTTAAAAGTGAAATTGCTTTTTCTAAACTGTCTCCACTTAAATCGTAGTTATTTTGTAGATAACTATTTAGTTCTGGATTCTTAGATAAAACTGTGTTTGAAGGAAAAACCTCATTAATTTGTTGTAAAAGATTTTCATGATCTTCAATAAATAAGTGATAAAGCGAAGCTTCAAGAGGTGAAGTTTGAAATGCAGATTGTGCAGAATGATGATCCTCCAAAGGCGATATAATATCTGGTACAGACTTGCTAGTAGTAATTCCGTCATCAAACCACTCATTAATTTTAGATTGCATGTAACCGGTTAATTCATCTTCGTTGTTGAGCATAATATCTTGAGGGATTTTGTTTTTGTAAAAATTTTGAGTTGCAGTTTTGTTCCAATGATACTCCAAAAATCCATTCTGCAAGTCTATAACATACTTCACTAAAAAGGAGCTAAATTGCTCTCTTTCTGAACCTCCTAATCGATAATATCCAATGCGTTCTATAATTGTGATTTTATGATTTGAAAATACAAAAGACAAATATGAATATTCTTTACTCTCAATCGTTGTAAGACTTCGATTTACAAACTCAGGATATTTTTCATGTATGTGTTCCTGCATTACTTCGCATATTTGATTAATATGTTCTAAGTTACCATAATCTATATCCATTTCAAGAATGCTTAAGGTTCTGTAGTTAAAATGATAATCAATGAATTCGATGAACTTCTCATCCAATGTTTTTAAGATGCTGTCTAAGATAGCTGTATGAGGACATAGCTGTTCACGGAATAATTGAGAATATCTTTTAATGGTTTGACTTTCACTACTAGTTTGAGCTAAAAGGTATTTAAATATTAATTCAGAGACTTGGTAAGTTTTCTTTTTATGCTTAGTCAAATTGACGTCATCAGTTAATTGAATAAAGTAATCCAGATTGTTTTCAATCATACCAATTAAAATTTCCTCTTGTTTATGAAGAGGAATATGACGCAATATTGTTATAGGATATTTCATAATAACTCCTTACTTAATTTGATAGTAAAGTATTTTTTATCATTGATTTAGTTGAATTAGCAAGCAACTTTTTTTGATTAGTTACTAATTCTATTAGATCTGTATAATGTTTTTGGTTTTCCACTTCAACTTCAGAAATCTGCAATTCAGTCCATTTTTGAATAGCACAAATATTTAATTCGGACCATAGTTGATACTCAATTATTTTTTCCTCAATAGCTTTGAAATTTTCCTGATTGATATTCTGTAACTCGAAAAAAAGAATGTAAATTTCACTATCAGATAATACTTTTGACAGTTTTTCTGAAGAGTAGTTATGCTTTTCGAGCTTAGAGTTAAATAGTACTTCCCAATCTTCTGCTTCTGATTTTTGAATAGAAATTAAGTCTTGAACAATAATAAAATAGTTTTCTAATTCATGATTAAGAATCGAAAGCTCTTTTTGATACGCGCTTAAATTTTCTAAAATAATTGATATGTAAATCCTATCTCTTTCCATATTTTCTTGCCTTATTAAACTATTAGTTTGCACAATTATTTGTCTGGTCGTGGCATAGTATAAACCTAAAAGACCAATTATATTGCCAAGATAGCTGCCCCAAAACCCAATCCAACTCTCAACATTTCCTAAAGCAATCGAAAACCAACTTATTTTTAGACCGAATGATAAAAAAAGAGGAAAAAGAATAACAGCAATAGAAATCACAATAAAAGTAGGGATATGCTTTTTTTCATATTCATTAACTTTCAAACTAAAACACCCACCATTTCGATATTGTATAATTGTAACATTTTTTATGATTTCAACAAATAATATGTAATATAATTGAAAAATAGTGGGGGTATTGCATTTCAACTAGTTTTCCAATTATTAAACTAATATAACCTCATAGATGTATGTGGGATTCATTTTTAATTCCGTATTTCTTCATGATACGCAATCAGCAAGCTTTTAAAATATAAGAACGAAGTATCAATAATATTGTTATAAATTACCTGAATTATAAAATTAAGTGCAACACTTGAACGTGAACGCAAAAAAAGCCCACAGCGATGGCCTCGTTTAGAATGAAGTTACGACACAAACATTCAGACGGAGGAATCGCTATGAGCTACACCCATCTTACCACAACGGAGCGCGTGAAAATAGAGA
>NZ_JACSJM010000005.1:0-99941 GCF_018617125.1 Exiguobacterium sp. s181 | reverse complement strand
GTTCCCATGCCGAACACGGAAGTTAAGCGTCTCAGCGCCGAAAGTAGTTGGGGGATCTCCCCCTGTGAGGATAGGACGTTGCCAGGCAACAACGCAGAGGACGACCGAGCATACGCTCGGTCGTTTTTTTGTATGTTTAAGTGTAATATTTATTTGACTAAATGACAAAAAAATATTACATTCAAATGAGAGAGAACGCTTTTTAAGAAAGAAGGCATTTAAAAATGGTCAAAAAAACGAGCGGACAACTTCATAACCGATTAAGTGTATTGCGAGCAGAGCGGAAATGGTCACAGCAACAAGTCGCAGATTTTTTAGGGGTAAGTCGACAAACGATTGTGTCGCTTGAACATAATCGATACAGTCCCTCGCTAAAATTGGCATTTGAGATTGCCATTTTATTTGATACAACAGTGCATGACGTATTTCAATACGAAAAGAAGGAGCAACCTTTATGATGTTATGGATCAACATTCTTATCTTTCCAATTTTTCTTGTCATGCTTATCATTACATTGAGGTTTTTGTTTGGAAAGGAAGGCAAGGACGAACGTGGAAAAGAAATTGCAACTACTTCTTACATGATAGCCGCTCCGATTTTCCCCATCGGATGGTTACTTATCGAATGGTATCATCGGTGGTTACATGTCTTGTCGTTTGATGTGTATCGTGATATAGTTTCACTTCTGATTGGTTTGACGTTTATCGTTCAAGGAGTGACCATCACCGTATTAAAATATCGAATTTGATTTGGCACTCAAAACGAGTGCTTTTTTTATTGGATGAAACATTTAATGAGTAAAGCACGTATAGCATTGTATAGAGACAGCATGACCTAACAAATGACGAATCGAAGGCATGACGATTAATGGCGTTCCAATCGACACACTTTAATCAGTACAAAGAGAGGGGAAACATAATGGGAAATTTTCAGCAGACCCAATTAGATTTACAACAACGTATCGCCGAGCGTGATCGACTTGTGCGTAAGCAAGAGATACTAAACAAACAGTTGAACGAGCATGAGACGGTGCGGAAGACACTACTCAACACATTCACGAAAGAACAACGTGATGTGTATGACCTTGAAGAATTCTCGCTCGTCAACACATGGCGAAAGTTACGAGGCACGTTTGATGAACAACGGACAATCGAAATGGAAGAGGCTGCTCGCGCTGAACTGAAATTACGAGAACACGAGGCGATGATTGACGAATTGACGCTCGAACATCGAGAATTACAAGAACAGCTCGAGGTTTATGAGGGAATCGACGCTGAGTGGGAGACCTTCTTAGAAACAAAAGAATCCCATCTTGCGAAAGATCCAGCTATTCGCCGAGACCTACACCATCTCACGAATCAACAAGCCGAAACGAATGAACTTCTTATCGAGTATCGGGAAGCCATCGTTGCCGGTAAGGCGGCGCGATCAACGATTGCAAAAACACTCAAACATCTAGATAGTGCGAAAGGGTGGTCGACGTATGACACGTTCTTCGGGGGTGGCTTGATTGCCACAGCAATGAAACATGAGGCACTAGATGCTTCCGAACAGACGATGCACGAATTACAATCTGCGTTAGAGCGTTTCTCCCGTGAATTAGCGGACGTGCAAGGCATTGTTCAGGAGTTGCATGTCAATCGAGGTTCACTTATTCAGTTCGCAGATTACTTTTTGGATGATATTTTTTCAGAATGGACGATGCATGGACGAATCAATGATTCCTTAGATCAAGTGAACGGACTGGATAAGGAAATCAGTCAGCTGATTGCTCGTATGACGAGACAAGTGGAAACGTTAGAACAGAAGCTTGACGAGACTGAAGAAAAAAGAAGACAGCTCATCCTGACACGATGAGCTGTCTGTCATTAGATTTCTAGTAGTAAGGATTTTGTTGCTTAGTTCAAGGAGAGCGAAGAGAAAATGAGTAAAACGATGGTATTTCTTATTAGAGGGATGGCAGTCACGGGAGCGCTATTGATTTTATCGATTCCATTTTTCTTTAGTTCTCCCATATCGACCACTCTGATCATTGTCAGTTCGATTTCGTTGAGTGCCTTTGTGATGTTTACTGTTTCAGCAATCAGGCTTCGAAAACGGATAGAGGATGAATGACGTGTATTTGTTTTTCTGAAACAACAAAATTACCAAAAGGGGGAGAATCATGGAACAACTGATTGAGGATATCGTACAAAGCGTGAGACCGGATCAACGAACGCTGATTGCTATCTCCGGACACGGGGCAGCGGGAAAATCGACGTTGGCAGAAAAATTACGGGAACGACTCGATGATATAAACCTGCTTCACACAGACCCGTATATTACAGATTCACAGTTGCGGAAACAAACGATCCTCACGTATCAACACGATGGAACGACCCATCAGTATAAGATGACGGCGTGTCACCCGGCCGCACATCATCTGCTGTCACTCGAGCGAGATGTCCGTATGATTCGAGAGGGAATCGGCTTTTACACAATCGACGTCCCCTATTTAGAGCGGACATGGATTGATCCGGAGAAGCCGATCACGATTATTGAAGGGATGAGTGTCGCATTCCTGGATCTTTCATCTTTTGATCAATCGATTTATCTCTACACGGACGGGGAGACTGAGTTCAAGCGACGTTCGCATCGTGATATTCAGGAACGGGGTATGGACCTGGACTACTTACACGCTTCACATGTAGAGCGACGTCTGCAATATGAATTGTTCATGCATCCGTATCGCCACCACTTTCAAACCATCGTCAATACGAGTAAGGATGAAATTCAAATTGAAAAAACCGCTCACGAGGAGCGGTGACTGAGTAGCGTATCTTCAACGCCAAAATGATTTGACGCTCTCGAACTCGTCGGCACACTTTTCAATCGATTTGAATCAAAACTCTTCAACGAATGGATTCAGGCGATTCTCTCCGAGTTATCGATTCCAAGATATGTACTTTATACTTCAGATTAGAAGAAATGAGCACGGTAAAATTATTAAAGAAGGGAGTACCTTACTTTGGAAAAACCGTTACTGTGGATTATAGCGGGTGTAACCCTCGTCTTTTTATTGATGGCAACGCAACTATTACTACCCGTTACCTTTCAAGAAATTTTTTCGATTTTACTAGTATCAATTGTTATAGGATCAGTCTTAGGTGTGATTACTTCGATTTTGCATCACTATATTATGACTAGAAAAGAAAAAACTAGCTAAAGACAGAGTAAAGTGCCTCGAATAAGAGAATAAAAAATATCTTATTCGGAGCTTTTTGATCGATTAACAAATGCTACACATCATCTTAAAAAATACTCACCGCTCACGAGGAGCGGTGACTGCGTAGCGTATCTTGAATTCCGAGACCGAGCTGTTCTTGTTCGCGCTCGAGTTGTTCCCACGTGAGAGAACGATGACGCAGTTCGACGTCGGTCGCCATCGATTCGAGCGTTCGCTGTTTCTCGATGTTGTCGAGCCAGTAGTAGAGGTCGATCCCGTCTTCATGCAAGCGCCAAAACGATTTGACGACCTCGAACTCATCGGCCCATTCTCCGACCGGCTTGAATCCATACTTTTCAACGAATGGATACGGACGTTCTTCCCCGAGCGGGTCGATCACGTTTCGGACGAACATCGGCTCAAGTCCAGCGTGAGCGGTCGCATCGAGTAATCGTTTCAGTTCAGGCATCGGTTCGATTTCGATGTGTTCGAGCACATCAAACCAAACTCGTTTGATGTCCTTGTCCCATAATGTAGCCTCTATACTATACGGGGCGCCGGCAGAGGAAGGGGCGTACATCGTCAACTCGAATGAAAACGGAACATCTTCCTTCGCTCCGGGTTCTAGTACAAGCGATAGTGGAATTGGGACTTCTTGAATATCAGCTTCTCGATTGAACTCGTTTCCTTCCATGGTGATGTCTTTGAACGTCGTCAAGAAGGTCAGGGTGAGTTCCTGTAATCGAACGACATTCGTTGTCGGGTTGGAGACGTGCAACGTACCCGTCACGGTCTGCTTCGGAATGAGTGCTGCCGGGTCAAACGTGATCTCGGCTTCGATCTCCGAAAAGAACCATTTCTTGAATCGATTTCCCCATTTGGACATGGCGGTCGCGCCCCTTTTCTCTGATAGTCTATGCTGTTATATTTGTTCCCGATTCCATTTTTGAAAAAACATTAAGAAAATGGTTGCTTTTTATAACTGTCTCGCTTATTATAGAGGATGTCGAAACAATTCAAACCATCGCGGGGTGGAGCAGTCTGGTAGCTCGTCGGGCTCATAACCCGAAGGTCGTCGGTTCAAATCCGGCCCCCGCAACCAATTTTTATTTAATTTCATATGTCGTCGCGGGGTGGAGCAGTCTGGTAGCTCGTCGGGCTCATAACCCGAAGGTCGTTGGTTCAAATCCAGCCCCCGCAACCAATTTTTAAATGAGATAGCGAAACGATGGCGTTTCGTGTTTTTTTTTGCTTAAAATGAAGTGTACAATGAGTACGTATGAGAAGTGAAAAAGGAGAACCATTCATGTATACATTGATTACGCATTCTGCGGCGGAGACGCAAGCGGTGGCAGAACGTTTGGCCACACTCGTCGAAGCAGGGACGGTCATCACGTTAAACGGTGACCTCGGTGCCGGCAAGACGACGTTCACACAAGGGTTCGCAAAAGGACTCGGTGTCACGCGGAACGTCAACAGTCCGACCTTCACCATTATGAAACAATATAAAGGGCGATTGCCGCTCTATCATATGGATGTCTATCGTCTCGAAGATACGGGGGATGACATCGGTCTTGAGGAATATATCAATGGTGATGGTGTCGCCATCGTCGAGTGGTCGAACTTGATCGAGTCCTCGCTCCCGGAAGAACGCTTGGCCATCACGATTGAACGGGTCGGCGACGAAGAACGTAAACTGACACTTGCTCCGACGGGTGAGCGTTACGTTCAAATCGCCAAGGAGGTGCTCGCATGAAGCAATTGATGATTGATACGGCGACGACACGTTTGTCAGTCGCGTTAAGTGAGGCTGGAGAGATTCAAGCCGAAGCGACCGTCATGGTCTCAAAAAACCATGCGGTCACACTCATGCCGATGATTGAACAGCTCATGGCAGCGGTCAAGTGGACACCGAATATGCTCGAACGCATCATAGTCACGACCGGACCTGGGTCGTACACGGGAATTCGGATTGGAGTGACGACAGCGAAGACACTCGCTTATACGCTCAATCTTCCACTCATCGGTGTATCTGCCCTGCAGCTCATGGCAGCGGCCCCGAATACCGATTTGCCGGTCGTCTCATTGATTGACGCTCGCCGTGGCAACGCGTATATCGGATATTATCAACACAACAAAGCACTAACGCATGATCAGCACGCCTCGGTCGCGGATTGGTTGCGACTGAATAGTCAAGGGCGCTTCCTTGTCGTCGGAGACGTGGAACCGTTCCGTGACGTGTTAAGTGAATATGAGTATGTCGAAGCACCGGCTGCCCATCGTTACGGACGTGCGAGTGATTTGGTCGTCTTTAGCGATGAGACGAGCGATGTCCATGCGTTTGAGCCAGAGTATTTGCGACTCGCTGAAGCGGAAGCGAAATGGTTAGAGGGTCAAAACAATGGCTGACGTGAAAATTCGTCGAATGACGTGGCTCGATGTCGAAGAAGTGACGCAAGTCGAAGAAGCATCGTTTGCCATTCCGTGGACAAAAGAGGCGTTCATGAATGAGATGCTTCGAAATGAACAGGCCATTTACTTTGTCGCGGTCCATGACAAACGGGTCGTCGGTTTTGTCGGAGTATGGCAAATCGTCGATGAAGGACATATCACGAACATTGCCGTCTTACCTGAGTTTCGTGGACAGGGCATCGGTAATCAATTGTTAGCGGAACTTGTCGCGTTCGCCAAGTCAAAAGGACTCGTCGGATTGACGTTAGAAGTCCGCGTGTCGAACGTAGGCGCGCAAAAACTGTATGAACAGTTCGGTTTTACGCAAGCCGGTCGGAGAAGACGCTACTATCAGGATAATAATGAAGACGCCTATATTTATTGGGCGAAGTTAGGAAGTGAGTCAGAATGAACACATCACTGATTCTTTCGATTGAGTCGAGCTGTGACGAGACGTCTGTTGCACTCGTCAAAGACGGAAAGACGTTATTGTCGAACGTCGTCTCTTCTCAAATCGAGAGTCATAAACGATTTGGTGGCGTCGTCCCTGAAGTGGCGTCTCGTCATCATGTGGAACGAATCACGTACGTGATTGACGATGCATTGAGTGAAGCCGGCGTGATGATGGAAGACGTCGATGCAGTCGCGGTCACACAAGGACCGGGTCTCGTCGGTGCCCTTCTCGTTGGGATCAGTGCGGCCAAGGCGTTGGCATTCGCCCATCAAAAACCGCTCATCGGTGTCCACCATATCGCTGGACATATTTACGCGAACGAACTCGTTGAAGAGATGCAGTTCCCGCTTGTCTGTCTCGTCGTTTCAGGGGGACATACAGAACTCGTCTATATGCCAGAACATGGTGTCTTCGAAGTCATCGGGGAGACACGTGACGACGCGGCAGGTGAGGCGTACGATAAGGTTGCGCGCACGCTCAGTCTCCCATATCCGGGAGGTCCTGCGATTGACCGCCTGGCAGCGGTCGGGGAAGACACGTACAACTTCCCACGCGTTCGTCTCGAACCGGGTAGTTTCGATTTCAGTTTCAGTGGTTTGAAGTCATCGGTCATCAACGCCGTACACAATGCGGAACAACGGGGAGAGACGGTCATCCCTGAAAACTTGGCGGCGAGCTTCCAGGCGAGTGTAGTCGAAGTGCTCGTCGAGAAAGCGATTCGTGCCGTGAAAGAAAAAGGGGCGAAGCAATTGCTTGTCGCGGGTGGTGTCGCGGCGAACCGTGGCCTCCGCGCAGCGCTTCAAGAAGCGGCTACAGCTGAAGGGATTCAACTCGTCATTCCACCGCTTGACCTCTGTGGGGACAACGCGGGCATGATTGGGGTGGCAGCACATCACGCGTATGTGCGCGGAAAGCGCGATACACTAGCGATGAACGCGGTTCCTGGGTTATCCTTAGAAGAGAGCATGACAGTCTAGGGGGAAATAGAGACATGACGAAACGCATCATCATCGGAGGACTCATCGTACTACTCGTCGTTGCGACGTTCTTACAAGTACGTGAGATCATCCGCGCTTACAATATCGCATATCAAGAGGAGATTGTTCCAGAAGAGACACGAGTGAAGTCACTCACTGGAGAAGAGTCATTAGAAGGCATCGGTCGCGTGACCGGAGAGAATACGCTCATCAAGTCACTATATGGCTACACAAGTGTCGTCGACCAAGAGCCGGAGCGTGTGATCGTCGTCGATCGTAATCTCGGCGTTCAGCCAAAAGCAAGCGATGCTTACTATGAAATCGAGCGAGGTCGCGAGGCAACGGAAGAAGAAGCGGCGAAGTTTGATGATTTGATCGAGGAACTCGACGGACAGCAACTGTTCGCACAAGTCATCTCGACGCATGAAGCACGCTATGTGACGAATGGCGAAAAGCCGATGACGTTCTATAAAGTGTTCACACGTGACGTCGACACGAACGAGGCTGTCTTCTTTATCGCTGAAGACGGAACGAAACTCGACTTCCATACAATCGGATTCCAACCACTGCGTTATTTCTAACAAAAAGGTTCAGCCACGCGGCTGAACCTTTTTGAGTGCTTCAAGTTGTTGAAGGAATGTATGGGCGAACGCAAGACATGTTTCCTTTTTTTTCGTCCGTATCCGGGTCAAATTCAATCTTGAGCGATTATCAATGTCAGTGCTAACGTTGATTGTACAAACAAAACCACGCCTTCAAACAGAAGACGTGGTTTTGTTATGCTTTTGGTTGTCGATAATTCTCCCGATGCCACGTATTGACGCGGCTCACGATGAACACGAGAAGAGCGAGAATCCACATGAAGAGCGTCTCTTCATAGAAGTGGGCCCACACCGATCCAGGCGCATAGAACGTGTGAACGGTCACATCGACCGGCCAGACGACGACACGGATGAAGAGCGTGCTCATGAGCAGACCACTGAAGAGACTGAGTAGTATCCCTGGCCACGTCTGAATGATGAAGCCGATGACGACCGGTAAAAAGTAAAAGAGAATAGACGGGACAATCGTCGGCTCCCCACGGATGAGTTCAGACACGAACTCGGTCCCGGTCGGCACGATATAGGCCAGTCCTGTGAGGAACGCTTGAATGAACTCGATTCGCATGGCACGGGTACGCATCATGTATGGAGTTCCTCCCATTCCGCATAAAGTGCGGTAATCGATTCTTTCGCCGCGTCCGATTCGGTCGACAACTCCTGTGCACGGGCGAAGTCGTTGAAGACGTCCGGCTCACAAAGCAACTGCTCGATCTCATCAAGACGATTCTCATGTTGCTCAATCGCTTGCTCAATCTCTTCGATGCGCTGTTTGATGCGGCGCTCTTCCCGTTGCTGCTCTTTGTCAGCGCGCTGTTTTTTCACGACGACCTGCTTCGTCTCTTCACGGGCGAGTCGCGCCAGTTCTTCGAGTTCTTCTTTCTTCTCGACGTAGTACGAATAGTCCCCAAGATACTCGTTGATGCCGTTCGGTGTGATCTCTAGCACACGCGTCGCGAGTCGATCGATGAAGTAGCGGTCATGCGAGACGAAGAGAATCGTGCCCGGATAGTCGAGGAGGGCATTCTCCAAAATCATCTTCGAGTCGAGGTCCAAGTGGTTCGTCGGCTCGTCCAAAATGAGGAGGTTCGGTTGCTCCAGCTTCAGCTTGGCCAAGGTGAGTCGTGCCCGTTCGCCACCGGATAGTTCATGGACACGCTTCATGACGTCATCGCCGCTGAAGAGGAACTGTCCGAGAAGACTCCGGACTTCTTGCTCGCGCATGAGCGGCCAGTCGTTCCAAATCTCGTCGATGACACGGTTCGCGTCAGACAAGTTTTGTTGCTCCTGGTCGTAGTAGCCGATTTCGACGCCCGTCCCGTAACGGATCTCACCGGTGAGGGCGGCTTGTTGTTTCGTCAACACTTTGAGGAGGGTCGACTTCCCGACCCCGTTCGGACCGACGAGCGCGACGGACTCACCGCGTTGCAGTTGGAAGCGGAGATTCTGAGCGATCGCTTCCTCGTACCCGATGGCGAGGTCACTCGCGCTCAGCACATCGTTCCCGCTCTGACGTTTGATGGAGAACGAGAGAACGGCGCTACGTTCGTCACCATCCGGCGCATCGAGGCGATCGACTTTCTCAAGACGCTTCCGCACGCTTTGCGCTCGTTTCGTCGTCGTCGCCCGGGCGATGTTTCGCTGGATGAAGTCTTGCATCTTGGCAATTTCTTCTTGCTGCGACTCAAACTGCTTCTTCTCTTGCTCGTAGAGGGCGGCCTTCTGCTCGAGATACTTCGTATAGTTCCCGACGAAGCGGCGACTCCGGTGACGTGACAATTCATAGACGACCGAGACGACGCGATCGAGGAAGTACCGGTCGTGGGAGACGATGAGAACGGCACCTTTATAGCCGTTCAAGTACTTCTCAAGCCAGGCGAGTGTTTCGATGTCCAAATGGTTCGTCGGCTCGTCCAAGATGAGCAGGTCGGGACTTTGAAGGAGCATCTTCGCCAAGGCGAGACGTGTCCGTTGTCCCCCGGAGAGCGTGTCGATGCGACGCTCGAAGTCGTCCGGATAGAAGCGCATCCCGTGAAGGACCGAGCGGATGGTCGCTTCATATTGGTATCCGCCACGTTCTTTGAACGTATGTTGCTCTTCATCATAAGAAGAGAGGAGGCGTTCATATGCAGCGGCGTCATTTAGGATTCGTTCTGAGCCCATGTCAGCCTCCATGCGACGGAGCGTCTTCTCTTGCTCGATCAAGTCCGTGAAGACGGTGAGCATCTCATTCCAGATCGTCTCGTCGGATTCTAACCCTGAGTCTTGGGCGAGATAGCCGATCGTGACGTCTTTTGGCTTCATGATGTCCCCGGAGTCATAGTTGTATTCACCAGCGATGACTTTCAAAAGCGTCGACTTTCCGGCCCCGTTACGACCGACAAGGGCGACGCGTTCGCCTTCCTGGATTTCGAGTTTGACATTTTCTAAAATCGGCTCGACGCCGAAGGATTTGGATAAGTTGTTGACTTGCAGTAGGATCAAGTGAAAAAACCCCTTTCTCTCTATTTAGTATACTGTATTTTTCAGCGATTTTAGGTATATTCGTTGAGTGGTCATGTGAATTCGTTTACAATCAAGGTGTATGAAATTCAGATTCGTTTGTAACGTGTCGTAAAAAGGAGGCTCTTTCCGTTGAGTCAAAACGAACCAAAGATTCCACAAGCGACAGCCAAACGGTTGCCACTATACTACCGATTTATTCAAAGCCTGCATGCTTCAGGGAAACAACGTGTCTCTTCAGCAGAACTGAGTGAGGCGGTCAAGGTCGATTCGGCTACGATTCGCCGTGATTTCTCGTACTTCGGTGCGCTCGGTAAAAAGGGATATGGCTATAATGTGCAGTATCTGTTAGACTTTTTCCGAAAGACACTGAATCAGGACGAGATTACGAATGTCGCCTTGGTTGGGGTCGGTCACCTTGGGACGGCATTCGTCAACTATAACTTCCTTAAAAACAATAACACACATATCGTCGTCGGGTTCGACGCAGACGAGACAAAAGTCGGCACGACGATGTCAGGCGTCCCAATTCATCACGTCGATGAGATGGAACAAATCATGAAGCAAAACAAGATCGACGTCGCTATTTTGACGGTACCTTCTGCTTATGCGCAGTCCGTCGCAGACGACTTGGTGCGTTTCGGCATCAAGGGCATCTTGAACTTCACACCGGCACGACTCACTGTACCGGATACGGTTCGCGTCCATCATATCGATTTGTCGATTGAGCTGCAGTCACTCATTTACTTTATGCAACACTATCCAACCGCTGAGGGGGTCCATCAATAATGGAATTACTAGCATCATCACTCGTCGTCGGGATTCCGGGTGGGGCGAGTCTATTCATCATCGCCATCATCGCGCTTATCATCTTCGGGCCGAAGAAATTGCCGGAGTTTGGTCGCGCGGCCGGACAAACGCTTCGTGAGTTCAAAAATGCAACGAACGGCATGATGAACGAGCACGACGAGAACGACAAGAAAGCTATCGAAAAGAAAGAGCAGTAAGCCATGAATCATCAACCTGATCAAGAGCGGGAACTTACCGATCACTTGACAGAGCTGCGGAGACGACTGATGCTATCTGCATTTGTCGTCTTTGCCTTCTTTTTGATGGCTTTGCCGAGTGTCAAATATGTACTCGCGTACTTGCAAAAAGACCTCGTCGAACGCGGGCTCGAACTGAACGCCTTTGGGGTCGCGGACCCGCTCATGATTTACTTGAACTTGGCGCTCATCATCGGCCTTATCGCGGCGAGCCCATTCCTACTGTATCAAGTGTGGGCGTTTGTCGCACCCGGTCTGCATCCGAATGAGCGGAAAGGCACGCTTGCCTATATCCCGATCATCTTCGGACTGTTCTTGATTGGCCTTGCGTTCGCCTACTACTGGTTGTTCCCGCTCGTCCTCGATATCTCGACGGACCTCGGGCAAGACCTCGGACTCGAACAAATCATCGGGGCCAACAATTACTTCACGTTCTTGTTGCAGCTGACAATTCCGTTCGGTCTATTGTTCCAACTACCGGTCGTCATGATGTTCTTGACCCGAATCGGTGTCGTGACCCCGTACTTCTTATCAAAGATTCGAAAGTACGCATACTTCGCCCTATTCGTGATCGCGGCATTCATCACACCGCCGGATTTGACGTCGCACCTTATGGTGTCGTTACCACTCTTCTTCCTATATGAAATCAGTTTATCGATTTCACGTATCACCTACAAAGGGGTGCTACGCCGGGAAAAAGAGGCGATGGTGCAAGAACAGATGGATTTAATGAAACAGATGAATGAAAAGTGAGCACTGCGTCAAATTAGGACGCGGTGCTTTTTTGAATATTAGGGCTATGCATTTTTGAGAAAACATCTTAAAATTAGAAGGGATTCATCAAAAATGGATGTTTTTTGAAAACTTATGTATACATAAACAGAAATGAGGAAGCAGATGAACAAGTGGTTATGGAGTACGCTCGTCGTACTCATATTGTTGATTGGACCAAAAATGGATGCCTTTGCAGAAGGAGCGGCAAAAGCGGACGTTCTGCCAACGGGAAGTGTTGTATCAAACAGTGAATATGTATGGCGATCGGGCGACCCAGAGACGATTGTGCATATGCGCACAGGAAAAGTGTATACACTTCCCGTCCGCGTGTCGGTTGAACACAATATCGTTGGACTCGGAGACGGTCGCGTCATTTTAGATGCATATGGCGAGGTCATCATTTGGGATCCGATTACCGATGCGATGACGTCATTCCCGAATGATTCGAGTAGTGGTCTCGATTATCTTCATGCTGTGAATCAGGATTTAGAAATGATTCTTTGGAAAGGACATACGACGTATTCTGTCACTTCATTGACGGGTGAGATTCTCGGAACGTTTAATACGGAAAGTATATACGAATCGTACGACCTTCTTGCTGACGGCACGGTCCTAGTCTTCGCAAACGGTGAAATCACGAAACGAGCCATCACGGGAGAAACGCTTGAAACGCTTGGAACATATACGGACAAGGTACGATCTGCCCAATATATCGAAGAAGCGAATCAATTAGTGGTCAAGATGTCCACCGACTCACATCTCCGAATTTTTGATTTGACCACGAAACGTTGGGTTGAAAAAGAGGCGGAATCTGTCACGAATCTCCTGTGGAAAGACGGGATTTACTACTTCACGATGCGGAAAGTGTTTGATACGTATTACGTGAGTTACAATGTTGCCACTGGAGAATGGAAAGAATCATCGGTGGATGATACGTTTGTTAATCTAAGAGGAGATTGGTATGTGCTATCCCATGATGTGACGGCAGGGTATACGCCGGAGTCATTTTGGAAAGCGCCACGACAACTGTTGATCGATGTACCGAAAACAACGACACGATATGAAGTGAACCAATCCTATCAAGTGAACGGAACCGCTAAACTGATTGATGGAACATCCATTCCTGTCAGTGGGACAGAATTGTCGGCAACGTATCGATATTCTGAGAAGAAACCTTTTGTTTGGGAACAAGGTAAGTTGACGATGAACACGAATGGCGGATATTCTTTTGAATTTAGATGGAACGGGTTAGAACGAACAGAAGACTTTGTAGCATCTAACTATGTTCCGCTCACACTCGATCCGCCAACAGGTGTTTTGGGACCCATCACAGGAACAACGGCACCGAACACCCCAGTATTCGTCAGTGTGACGAAAAGCACCTCTCAGTACACCGACTCACTAGATTCATTGGTCAACTATCAGTCGAAAACGGTTCAGTCAGACGAGATGGGACGCTTCACTTGGCAACCGACGCGCTGGTTCGCACCAGGATCGCGTGTGACCGTAAAAATCGGAAGCCCATCAAGTGTATATGCCGATCCAATTGAACTGGTGACGGTAAAAGAAAGTGAAGATACTTTACCGAACGACATCACGCTTGTAACGAACTCTGTAAAATCAGGTGTGACATTACAGACCACTCCACAGGCTACCGTTGACATCGTTGCCCGTAGCGAACGCGGTTATGAAGCCTGGAGTGAGCAAGTAAATGAGGATGGGATGCTCCAAATCAAATCGTTTTCTCACATGTGGTTTGGTGTTGGGACAAAAATATACTATAAGTTACAGGATGCACCTGCCTCACAGTTCCGTCTTGCGGAAGTGAAGGCGACGTATGATGCACCTATCTTCACTTGGACGCGGACACCATTGATGTACGATAAATCGATTGATGTAACGTCTAGCACAAATGAAGCATATGAAGTTTATCGGAATGACATCCTTGTGACAAAGACGAGTTCGATGCCTTATACGTTCGATACGCCATTACGCGAAGGCGATGTGATTCGTGTCAAACGCACGTATCGCGATGCCACTTACGAATTGACGAAGACGGTTCGCGCGTTCGCACCTGTTTTGAGTGTCACGGACGTCATGATGACGAAGACACAGGCGACACTCTCGATTAAAAAGACAAGTGTGGCCCCGGTTCGTATTTACGTAAATGGTGTGGCCGTTTCACCAAAACGGTTATCAACGACACGGTACACCATCCCGGCGAAACCGGGTGACACGATTCGTGTCCGTGCCTCTGTCGGATCAAAATCCCGTGAAGTCACAGTGGAATTGCCGAAGACCTCGCTGTCCACGCTATCCATCAACGACGAAAAGTCGTTATGGGTCGGGTATGTACTACCGAACAGTACGGTGACACTAAAGAGCGGTACGAAGACAATCGCCAGTGGAACGGCAAGCAGTACAGGCCGTGTGACGCTACGATTCAGTCGACAACCGGTTGGAAGTGTTGTGACGTTGACGAGTCAGCAAGGGACGTATCGTCACATTCAGAAAAAGACCGTGACGGTCGGACCGGCTCCGACATTGTCATCGACCATTCCTTCAAGTGCGTCGAAGACATTGCGTGCGACGTCAAACGTGGCTTACGGTACACTCACGCTGATGCGTGGAACGACCGTTCTCGCAGAGAAAGAAGTAAAAACGACTTCGACGATTCTCAGTTTTTCACCGCAACGAAAAGGGACGCAGCTCACGCTTCGTCTCGTGACACCGAAAGGTCGAAGCGTAACGAAGACGTTCACCGTTCGATGAGTACTCGGACCATTCGCATGAGCGGGTGGTCTTTTTACTTTCAACATACCTGTGAGCCCTTCACTCATGTTAATATGGAAAAAAGAGGGATTTGAGGTGTGGGTCATGTGGTGGCAATGGTACGGATTTGAGACAATCATGATGTTGATCTTTGCAGGGATATCCATTGGGACTGGAAGACATCTGTTCCTGTCAAAAACGGATAAGGTTCTCACGATTTCGTTTGTGAGTATGGTCATTGGTTTTTGTATGATGCTCGTCGGAGTGGGATACATAAGAGGATTTGATGGAATGGGTTGGTTCGTATACGGTTTGCTCCTATACGGTGGAAGTCTCCTTGTCTACTTGACGTTCACTATTTTTCGTTTGAAACGGGAGGAGTAAAGAGAATGAGTGATTTGACCTTTTTGGTGTTGTTGTTTCTTGGATTGACACTAGGAGTGGTGCTATCCATCTATCACGTGATGCGGCAGAAAAGAAGACGGTCCGTGTTACTCCTGATCGGTACATTACTGGTTGTAAGTGGCTATGTACTTGTGATTGGCAATCTGGCATTTGGATACGGATGGGGAGCATTGTGGTGGGCGGTCGTCGGGCTCGCTATGAACGTCTTCGGTTTGATTGTGCATCTATTTGTAATAAGCTATCATCTATTGAAAAAGCGGCGAGTCCGGTCATGAGAGTGAGCGGATTTTTTTCTGTTCAAACTTTAGACACTTTTACGTGAAATATTGAGCAAAGTCATTGAATCTTATATTGTGAAATAGTACACTAAGGTCAAGAAGTAAATGTGATGTTTATCACAATATAAAACGAAACGTATTGTTTAACATAAAAGGAGAGACGACTCATATGAAAATCGCAGTTATCGGATGTACACACGCAGGAACAGCAGCAGTCAAAGGATTACTCGCCAAGCACGACAATCTCGATATCACCGTTTACGAGCGGAACGATAACGTTAGCTTCCTCTCGTGTGGGATTGCGCTCCACGTTGGTGGTGTCGTCCAACGTGCGGAAGAGTTATTCTACTCGTCACCACGTGAACTTGAAGAACTCGGTGCGACGATGCGCATGAAACATGACGTCTTGTCGATCGACTCCGAAGCGAAGACGGTCCACGCTAAAAATCTTGAGACCGGTGAAGACGTGCATGACACGTATGACCGCTTGATTGTCACGACGGGTTCATGGCCGATCGTCCCAACGCTTCCGGGGATCGAAATGAATGGAATCGAGCTCTGTAAAAACTACGCGCATGCCCAACGCATCATCGAACGGGCGACAGATGCGACGAAGATTGCCGTCATCGGGGCGGGTTATATCGGAGTCGAACTCGTCGAGGCGTTCGAAGCATACGGAAAACATGTCACATTTATCGATAGTGCAGACCGCATCTTAAACAAATATCTCGATAAATCGTTCACAGATCCACTAGAAGCAGACATGACCAGTCGCGGGATCGATCTTGAACTCGGTCAGACGGTCGAAGCGTTCCGTGGAACAGAAGGGAACGTCACACACGTCGTGACGGACAAAGGTGAATTCGAAGCGGATCTCGTCATTCTCTGTGTCGGATTCCGTCCGAACACAGGACTCTTAGAAGGACAGGTCGATATGCTCGGGAACGGTGCCATCATCGTCGATGAATATATGCGTACGAGCAACCCAGATATCTTTGCAGCAGGGGACAGCTGTGCCGTCTACTATAACCCGGCGCGTACACACGCCTATATCCCACTGGCGACGAACGCTGTCCGCATGGGAACGCTCGTCGCGGAGAACATGATGCAACCACGCGTCCGCTACCAAGGGACACAAGGAACGTCGGGACTTCGACTCTATGACTGGAATATCGCGTCATCTGGTCTGACGGAAGAAGCGGCAGCGCTCTTTGGACTAGAAGTGGAGAGTGTCGTCATCGAGGACGCGTATCGTCCGGAGTTCATGCCGACCGCAGAGAAAGTCGAATTCAAACTCGTCTATGAAAAAGGGACACATCGTATTGTCGGTGGACAAGTGTTATCGAAAGCGGATTTGACGCAAGCGGTCAACACACTCTCGCTCGCCATCCAAAACGAGATGACGATCGAAGAGCTCGCCTATGTCGACTTCTTCTTCCAACCGCACTACAACAAGCCATGGCAC
Source organism: Exiguobacterium sp. s181 (assembly GCF_018617125.1). GTDB lineage: Bacteria > Bacillota > Bacilli > Exiguobacteriales > Exiguobacteriaceae > Exiguobacterium > Exiguobacterium profundum. Next base: position 83,013 of record NZ_JACSJM010000005.1, on the reverse strand, counting down.
TTCCTGAACAGCGGGGCGCTTGAAGCGATGAAAGACAAAGTGAATGCCTAACAAAAAACGCGGAAGCTCATGGCTTCTGCGTTTTTTTTAGAGATAGTGTGGTTCATCTTTCATCAAGTTGGCAAGAAGGATATAGATGAGAAAGTTAGCCGGCAAAAAGACGAATAAGAGCCGAATGCCGAGTGAAGAGATGTTCACGTATTCAGCGATCCCGCCGCATACACCGGCAATTGAGCGGTCCGTCGCCGACTTTCGAAGTGTTCGTTGCATAGAAAAAGCTCCTTATGAGTTGATATGTAAATTTTACCATATGAGTGTATGAAAAAGCGCATCAATTTAATTGATGCGCTACTGTTTATTTCAAGATGTCGACGAGTTCATCGAGCACTTGGTTGGCAGACAAGACGCCACCCGACGTGTTCCAAATGTCATCACTGACTTCTGTCACTTCCCCTGCTTTGACAGCATCGAGGTCTTTCCACAACTGGTTCGATTGCCATTCTTCGGCTGTCTTCGACCCGTCGGCCCCACCATATGTGAAGTAGACGATGTGGTCGCCCGCCATCTCTGGGATTCGTTCCATCGCGACTTGTTCAGCGAATTCTGCTTTATCTTGTGACGCTGGACGTTTGATGCCGACATCATTAAGGATGACGCCGGAGAAGCTGTCATTGAAGTAGATGCGTGACTCGCCAGGAAGGAAGCGGACGACCGAGAGTTCTTTATTCACGGCGTCCCCGAGTTCTGCTTTCGTATCTTCGACGTGCTGTTCGTAGTCGGCCAACCCTTGATTGCCTTCCTCTTCTAGGTTGAGTGCGTTCGCATAAAGGGTGAAGTTCTCTTGCCAATCACCTTTGAGCGTCTCTGACATGACCGTCGGTGCGATGGCGTTTAACTTGTCATAGATGTTCTCTTGACGAAGTTTCGTTCCGATGATGAGATCGGGTTCCAATTTTGCGATGGCCTCTAGATTGACTTCGCTTTCTGTCCCGACTTCCGTGACGTCTGTCATCTCGGACTCAATGTGCGGGTACCACGGGTCGCCGTTCCATGATTTGACGGCTCCGACTGGTTTGACGCCGAGGGCGAGAAGGGCTTCTGTCCCTTCGTTCGTCAAGACGACGACGCGTTCTGGGTTTTCAGGTACGTCCGCCGTTCCCATCGCGTGCTCAATCGAGCGAGTCGCAGTTTCTGAACTTGTATTGTTCTCTGTATCGTCAGACCCGCCGCAAGCAGCGAGGACGACGGTTAAGCAAAGCGTAAGTAACGCGAGCATCCATTTTTTCATTACAATTCTCCTCTATGTAGGTGATTTTCCTTCCTGACTATAAGTGATAATGATTCTCACTGTCAACCCCTTTTTCTGGAACGCAATATTTGCTATGGTAGGAAAGGAAAGAAGTGAGGACATGAAAAAACCTTGGATCAAATTACTTTTCTTGATCATCTGTTTACCTATCTTAAGTTATATCTCCTTGCGCGTCGGTGTGATTGCGGTCAGCCATCAAGATGTGATGACGTTCCAAGCGAACGGGTCATCTCAAGCGATGATTGCGTTAGCCGACAATCGCATCCCACGGACGATCGTCGCGCTACTCGTCGGTAGTGTCCTAGGTCTCGCCGGGCTCATTTTTCAACTCGTGACCCGTAACCCGCTCGCATCTCCTGATATTTTGGCGGTGAATGCCGGAGCGAGTCTGGCCATCGTGCTCGTAACGCTTTTTGGGTTCAGTAGTATCGCCTCGTTCACGACAGCCTCGCTCATGGGAGCGTTTATTGCCGGTGTGATTGTCTATCTACTGAGTGCGAACGGAGGGAACGTCATGTATATGACGCTTGCCGGGGCGTCGCTTGCCGCTCTATTCAGTTCGTTCACCCAGTCGATCATCGCGTATGAGGAAGGCGCGCTTGATGAGGTACTGTTCTGGCTAACCGGATCGGTCGCCGGACGATCGCTCACGCTCGTCGAGACGTTGTTGCCATGGATGGTGGGGTCGGTCATTCTCGTTCTCTTGCTCAGTAAAGAGTTAGAGACGTTATCGCTCGGAGACCAGGTCGCTCGTTCACTCGGACAAAATGTCGGCATCATCAAGTTCGTCGCCGTGACGCTCGCCGTCGTGCTCTCCGCATTCGGGGTGGCACTTGCCGGACCAATCGCATTTGTTGGTCTGCTCGCTCCCCATTTGGCGAAATATCTGTTCGGGACGGCCTTTTTCGCTCGTCTCGCCGGAAGTGCCCTCATCGGTAGCGTCCTGTTGCTTGCGGCGGATATTCTGGGACGTATCATCCTGTTCCCACGCGAAGTGACCGTTGGGGTCGTACTCGCCGTCATCGGTGGGGCATTCTTCATCTATCTCGTCAGTGTCAGACAAGGAGTCTTTAAATCATGAAAACATATCGCTTTCGAAAAGGTCCTGTCTCGTTCACGCTCCGGAAGCGTGAAATCGAGTTGGCGCTTCTACTCGTCGTCGGATTGCTCGTGTCGATTTATTTCGGGCTCGCCATCGGTGACACATTCCTTAGTCCCGCCTCACTCGCTGCCCTGTTCATCGGAGCAGGGGATGCATTCGAGCAGCTCGTCGTCTTCGAGTTTCGGATGCCACGTGTGTTGATGGCAATCACTGCCGGCGCAAGTCTCGCCGTCAGCGGTCACTTGTTACAACTGACAATCAAAAACGAACTGGCATCCCCGGAGATTTTCGGGATTGTCGGAGGTGCAGGGGTTGCGACGGCTACGTTCTTCACCGTTTTCTCGGATGAGCGAACGAATCAGCTGTCAGTGCCGCTCGCCTATATCCCAATCGCTTCGTTCCTTGGGGCGATTGTTGTCGGGATGTTCCTCTTCTATTTGTTGAAACGTGGAGTCCCACCTGTCCGGCTAGCACTTGTTGGGATTGGAATCAGCATCTTCTCGCAAGGGATCGTTCAGTTCATGATGCTCGCCTCGAACGTTTACCGAAAGAACGATATCCAACAATGGCTCACCGGTACCGTCTACGCCGCGACGTGGAATCAATTGAAGATTATGGTGCCGTTCGTCCTTCTCTTTTTGCTGGCAGCCTTCTTGATTGAACGTCATGTTCGTCCGCTTCATATCAGTGAAGCGACAGCGACGAGCATCGGCGTACCGGTACGAGGGATTCAGCGTGGGACGTTGTTGCTTTCCTGTTTACTCGCCGGTATTGGTGTCGCCTTTGTCGGTGCAATCGGTTTTGTCGGGTTGATGGCACCTCATATCGCTCGACAAGGGTTGAAGCTCCCTTACATTTGGGCGACGCTACTTGTCGGGGCGACGATTGTCGTGTTGGCGGACGTACTCGCTCGGACGATTTTTTATCCGTATGAACTACGGACCGGCGTGATGACAGCCGTCATCGGAGCACCGTATTTCTTCTACTTACTTCGACGGATGATGAAAGGAAGCATGAGATGAACACATTTGATTTGAACCACGTAACCATCGGATATGAACAGAAGACGGTGCTCGATCAATTATCATTCTCCATCCCACATGGGAAAATCACCGTCCTTCTCGGCGCGAACGGCTGCGGGAAGTCGACGCTCCTCTCGACGCTTGCGAGACAGCGAGATGCACTAGGCGGGGAGATCGCATTTCGAAACAAACCGCTCGATTCGTATCGAGCGAAAGAGGCGGCTCGACTCATGGCATTCATGCCACAAGTGAACGTGGCACCTGATGGATTGACCGTCGAACAACTCGTCCGATTCGGGCGTTATCCGTACCAGACGTTCTTCAAACGATATTCGGAAGACGATGAACGGGCCGTCGAGCGGGCACTCGCCTTCACCGATACGGTATCGCTCCGTGACACGCTCGTCAGCAACCTTTCCGGAGGACAAAAGCAACGAGTGTGGATCGCGTTGGCACTCGCCCAAGAGTCGGAGACGATTTTGCTCGATGAACCGACGACATATTTGGACATGTCGCACCAAATCGAGATTTTAGATTTGATGTATCGATTGAATCGATTGGAAGGAAAGACGATCATCATGGTACTTCACGACCTTCACTTGGCCTGTCGCTATGCCGATCATGTCATCGCATTAGCTGGCGGTAACGTGTATCGCGAAGGCAGTCCGAACGATGTCGTCGATGAGACGTTCATGAAAGACGTATTCGGTCTCAAAGTCGTGGTGACCGAGGATCCGCTATACGGGACACCGCTCTGTGTACCGTATTCACACTATGAGTTGAATGAAAAACGACCGACCTGAACCTAGTCTGCGGACTAGGTTTTTTACGGAAAAGCAGGGAAAAAGAGTAGGATAAGTGCGCGTCATGTTTTCTACCTAAAAGGAGGAATTTTTCATAGCTAAAAAGGAAAAACAACCGTATCACATCGTCACGTTCCCATAAGAGTCGATTTTAGACGGGCTTGCAGCAGAGTTCGGAGGAATGGTCACGCGGACAGACGAGGAGCTGTGAGACATGAAACTCTTGATTTTAGGTGCCGGGAAAGTCGGACGCACGCTCGGGGAGCAGTTCGAACGAGCAGGCTATGAGGTGCTGTACGGGACACGGACGGAACGGGAAGGGACATTGACGCTACAAGAGGTCGCCTCGACGAGCGATGTCCTATTGCTCTGTACGCCGTTCGCGGTCGCAGTCGATCTGATACCGACACTCGACGGTCTGGATGGGAAAGTATTGATTGATGTGACGAATCCGATTGTCATCGAATTTAACGAGGTCGAGCGACCGGACGGGGTTTCGGGAGCGGAGTATTTGCAGCGACTCATTCCGGATACGAAAGTTGTGAAGGCGTTCAATCAGACAGGGGTCGAGAATTTAGGCGATCCGGATGGCTCCGTCATGTTCGTCGCAGGTGAAGATGAGGAAGCGGTGCGGCTTGTTGTCGAGCTATCGAACGAAATCGGATTCGATACGCATCCGCTCCACGGACTAAAACTTGCTCGTGAGCTCGAAGGGTTGGCGTGGCTCTGGATTCATCATGCAGTGAAAGAGCGAAAATCACGGGACTTCGCCTTCTACTTAACAGAACATTAAAAGACGATCGGGGCGATATGCCTCAATCGTCTTTTTAGATTAAAAACCTGTATAGCGATCAGAGCGTGTTTGAAGCAGCTCAATCGTCTCGCGCTCAATCTGCTCGACTTCCCGTTGTTGCCAACCTGGCATGAGGAACGCATCGACGAGTGCCCAAATGCCTGTGATGAATGCACCGAGACCGAGCGTCAAGACGACGAGTAGGACCATGGCGATTCCTGAACCGATTTTTTTGAAATAGAAACGGTGCGCACCAAATGCACCGAGGAAAAACCATAGCAAGTAGGCGACGAGCAAGCTACGTTTTCGTTTTTCGACTTCGCTGTTCACGAGTAACATTTCTTCTGTCGTCAAATCCATACGCGAATCATACATAGGACTCCAACTCCTTATCCATAATTGTTATAATGAGTTCGCACTCAAGTATATCGGAAAATGGATTTGTTTCCATGATTTCCTAAAAAGAAAAGAGGTTCTTTATGCTTTTTCCGATTTTGACGTTCATCGTCGCTTTCGTACACGTCGTTGGTGGGGCGGTTGCCCTTTATCAATATCCGCAATATAAACGTATGGCCATCAGTGCCATCGTACTCGGGTTCGTCTACGGTGGATTGACCGTGGCGGTGATTGGATTATGAAGTGGGGGTCAAACGGATCACTTCGTTCGCGTCTTCAAATGAAGAGCGGCTATCAGTTAGGGACATACTTATTTTTAGGTCTCATCATTTTTGATTTGCTCTTAGGCGACGTTCCAAGAACCTCGTTTGCGATGTATGCCTTGCTCTTTTACTTTTGGCAGCGTGAACGCGTAGAGAAAGAAGAGAAGGGGTTGGCTGAGAAGATGAAGCGGAAGTCGGATGAGTGGACGATCACACTTGTCGTCTTGCTTTGTTTAGTAGGCTATGTGGTCTCCCTTGCCCTACAATATCCATCTGTTTCGTTGCTCGAGCTGAGCATCTATGGCTTCTCGACAATCTTCTGCATCCGGGCGTTGACCTTGATCTATGCGATGCATCAACAACAGCTCGACTAAAACCCATCCTTCCACTGAGAAAGGATGGGTTTGATTTAGGACGCGGCTCGTCGCAGGACGAGCTTTTCTTTTACATAGATGCCGCTATAGACGAGGAAACAGCCGAAGCTGACCAACAGTCCGATGTAGACGCTCATCATGAACGGGGTGAGAAGCGACCCAATCAAAATCGTCGAACGTGATAAGAAGTCGGCACCGGCGAACGAGGTCCCGGCAAACGCCGAGTACGCACCACGGCGGTCTTCTGGCATCATGTTCGCCTTCTCCGTGTTCAATACCGGTGAGTACAACAATTCGCCGAATGTTGCGATGAGCATGAAACCGAGAAGGAGCATCATCGAGTTCGCGCTCGTGATGACGGCGTACCCGATCGTGTACAACGCGAGTCCGCCGAGTAGCGTATGCTTGTTTGAGAAACGTGAGGCGAGACGTTGAATGAAGAATGTCAACGCGACGACGATGAGCGTATTTTCGATTTGAATGAGGCTCATCATCCGCACCCCATTGATCGTCCATGATTCAATCGAGAGCGGTTCGAATGAATCGGCGAGCCGGACCGCGACATAACTACCCATCGAGAACTCGGCAGCGAGGATACACATCGAGCCGAAGACGACTTTGACGAACGGACGGTCACGCCAGGCGATTTGATAGCTTTGGAACACGTCGACGAAGACGAGGCGAAGCTTTTGGGACGTCCACGTCCGTTTCGTGTCCTCGAGGAAGATGGCGTACGCGATCGGCAACATGCTCGACGTGAACGTCAAAATCCAAAACAGTAACAGCTGGTTGCTGACATAGAGCCAGCCTCCGAGTGCCGTCCCGATCGTGATTGAGAGGTTGATCAACCAGTAATCGAGCGCGTACACGGCTTTTCGGTTCTCAGGCGTTGTCGCATCGATGATGATGGCACTCATTGCCGGTCGCCCGAGGTTGTTCGTGACCGTGAAAATCGTATAAGCGATCATGAAGACGATCATCTGGTCGAACTGAAGACTGAGCGTCATGACGAGAAACATCGAGGCCGTGAGGCTAGCCGTCAACACGAGGAGTCGCTTCCGTGAGAATTTATCGGCGAGATAGCCTCCAATCAACCCGATCACGTATCCGAGACAGACGAGCGAGATCAAGAAGACGCCCGCGATCCATTCATTGAACGCTTTGACAAAGAGAAGTGCCATGAACGGCATGATGGCGAATGAGACCGAACGATTAAAAAATGATGTCACGAGTCGAACTTTTATTGGTTTAGGTATATCTTTCCATTTCATCTTGTCACCTTCCATTCTGTACCTGTATGATAAACAAGACAACGGATTTGAAAAATGGACGACATGGGGAAATGATGTCCACTTTTAAGGGGGGGATGTGACGTGGATGCGTATTTATTTCGATTGTGGAAAGAGTGTCGGGACGGAGCGTACACGATTTCCGATATGGCGGAAGCCATTCATTTAAGCCCGAAACAGACGAAGCGTCATTTGTCACGGTGGCAAGAAGAAGGATGGCTTACGTATACGAGCGGCCGCGGACGGGGGAATTTGACGCGTCTCGAATGGCTACGACACGTCGAGCGTGATTTGGCGAAACAGCTGCTTGACCGCATGGAGAAAGAGTCGGTCGAGGCAGTGACAAATCAGCTGGAGTGGGACTGGTCACCGGCACAGGCGGGTCGGTTCATGCGTCAACTCGAGAAGAAGTTCGGTTACGTCCAAACATCGAGTGATGCGCTCATCATCCCGCGACGCCGTCACTTTTTGACGACACATCCGCTCGAGGCGGCTGACATCCACAGTGCCCACCTCGTCCAGAACGTCTTCAATCGTCTGTTCATGATTGACGCGTCTGGTGAGGTCACAGGGGAGCTTGCGCATCACTATGAATGGCAGGGGAATACGCTCGTCTTGTTTCTTCGGAAAGGGGTACGATTCCATGACGGGTCGCTCATGACGAGTAAAGATGTGACGAAAAGTTTACGCACACTCGTTCAGTCGGATGCGTATCGGTATATGTATCGGCACGTCCGGCATATCGCATCGAACGGCACGTATCGCGTCGACGTCACGCTCGACCGGCCTCGGAATTCGTACATCCCGAAACTGTCGATGATTCATACGAGTATCGCTAAAGGAAGTGTCGGGACGGGACCGTTTCAATTGGATCGCCATGACAAGGAGAAGACGGTCCTCCTCGCCTTCGAGAATTATTTTGGGGTGCGGGCGCTCCTCGACCGGGTCGAGTTCATTAAAGTGCCGGACGGATACGATCCGACGTATCGCATCTCATCAAGAGATTCCAAAGAAACCGGACACATCTCGACACCGTCCGGGTTCGGGCTTGTCATCTTGAACAGTCATCCGAATAGTGTGTTCGCCAATGAAGAGTCGAGACATTACGTGCATCGCTTGATTGCGGAGATTCGACCGGAGATCGGGACACGGAATGAACGGAGAACACCGAACGACCGAGGTTTTCTCGGTTCGCTGAGCGAGACGTATCGCATTCCAAAAGGAACACCCGTCACGTTCGACCGACCGATTCGCATCAAACAGACGGACTTCACGAACGATACGACCGACTGGATTGCCGAGATGTTGACACGTCATGGGATTGCCTATGAGTTCGTGCCCATCAGCTTTAAAGATTCGATTCATGACAAGACGTATTATGAATACGTTGATTTGGTCGTTCACGGGGAAGTGTTCGAGCGGAACATCACGCTCGGGTTTGAACAGTTCATGACGAACGAGTACTCGCCTCCTCATAAAGTGTTCCCTTATATCGAGGGGATGGTGGAGCGGGTCAGGCAATATGATGACCTGCCGTTTGAAGACTGGTTGCCGCTGCACCGGGAGATTGAGCGCGAGTTAAAAGAGAAGTCGTACTTCATCCCGCTCTATAACGAGGAGAGGACCATACCGTTCCCGGTCGAGCTGAAGGACGTCTGTGTCGACTTGTTCGGCTATTTTGATTTTGCGAAACTATGGATTCCATCATAAGGAGGGGTTCGATGAGGAAAAAACTATTAATGGCATTTCTTTTTTTCAATCCAATCGTATTTTTGATTGGATGGTGGAACGGTGAATGGATGACGATTACAGTGGCGGGATTCGGTGTTATCTTTCATGCACTTTATCAGGAGCAACTCGAACAGTTCGACGAAGAGAGAGTCAAGTCAATGTTGCGAACCGTCGATTCGAAACTCGTCTCATCGATTGGTTTTCTTTCAATTTTCAGCTTTTTTGTCGTCGTCTGGTTCTTTGACGAGACGTCAGTTCCGTTGCTTGATACGATGTACGTCGTGTTTGGTGTCATCATGATGCGTCGTGGTATGTTGATTCGCAGTGCTGTACTCCATGAAAAGATTGATTTGACGAACGTCATCCATATAAAGAAAACCCCGAGTTCGTAAGACTCGGGGTTTCGTTATGCGGATTTGTCCGTGCCTTCTTTTTTGACTTTTCGGGCGAGTGCCAAGATTTGATACACTTTGAAAAAGTCGTAAGCGGCGACGGCGATGATGAAGTACGTCCAGAAGCTGAAGCCGTACTCTTGTACCGAGAAGTACGCGAGGACGGTGAACAACACACCGAACGAGAGACTGAAGAGCATCATCACTTTTAATTGTCGCGGCATAACTGCCACCTCATTTCTACATTAAAAATAGTACGAGCATCACGAGCGCGTTGTTAAACGTGTGGATGGCGATTGGAACGATCAATCGTCTTGTCTTCGCATACGCGTAAGAGAATGCGAAACTCATCGCGATATAGACGAGGAAGCGATTGTCTTGGTGGATGAGTGCGAAAAGAATCGAACTGACACCAAAGGCAATCCAGAACCCGAAGCGCGCGTTCAAGTTCCCGAACAAAATATGACGGAAGAGAATCTCTTCGATGATTGGTCCGAGCAAGACGACCGGCAAAATCATGAGTGGAATAACTTCCACCATATCAGCGATGTTTTGTGTGTTCATCGATTCGACGAGTTCGCCCGAGATGGCCGTCTCAATCAAGTTCGCCACGATGACGAGCCCGTATTGCATCAAAATCCCGAGCCCGATCCATTTGACCGTGTCGTTCAAGTTCGACTGGATACCTTGGGCTTTGTATTGTTTCAAGTCTGGCCAGATGAGCAAGATTGACAGAACAATCGTCACACCGAATCCGATGGCGAGCCAGAGCCCGACGAACGTTTCTGTTAACCATTCCGGTCGTAACGCTTTAATCACGAGCGGAAATAGCTGGACGAACGCATATAGTAAAATCGGGGTGAGGTGCCGGAGACGAATGTTAGGCGCCATCGAAAAACGGGTATTTATCGATTGGTTTGAGTTTAGTGTAGCCAATTCAACACGTCCTTAATCATAAGAGTGAACCTACCTTTTTCTCATTGTAACAAATAAGTTCTCTTGACCGCGAGTAAGAGCATTTTTTAATGTATCCCACTTGATTTTTTAATCGGCTCATACTACACTTATCAATGTTAGCACTCCTTTTAACTGAGTGCTAAAACCTTACGATACACATTACATCATTCATATTCGGAGGAGGGTTTTTCCATGTTAAAACCACTAGGCGATCGTGTCATCATCGAAGTCGTGGAGAAAGAAGAAAAGACGATCGGGGGCATCGTGCTTCCTGATACGGCGAAAGAAAAGCCGCAACAAGGTAAAGTCGTCGCAGTCGGAACAGGCCGCGTGACGGACGAAGGCAAGCGCATCGATCTCGACGTGAAAGAAAATGATTTGGTCATCTACTCGAAGTACGCAGGTACCGAAGTGAAGCATGATGGAAAAGAGTACTTAATCGTTCGCGAGAGCGACATTCTCGCAATCGTAGGCTAAGCACCATTATTCAAAAACTTTTTTAGGGGGAAATGAACGATGGCAAAAGATATCAAATTCTCAGAAGATGCACGTCACGCGATGCTTCGCGGCGTCGACGCACTCGCTGACGCAGTCAAAGTAACAATTGGACCAAAAGGACGTAACGTCGTCCTCGAGAAAAAATTCGGTTCACCACTCATCACAAACGATGGTGTGACAATCGCGAAAGAAATCGAACTCGAAGACCGCTTCGAAAACATGGGCGCGAAACTTGTTGCTGAAGTCGCGTCGAAGACGAACGAAGTCGCAGGGGACGGTACGACAACAGCGACAGTCCTCGCACAAGCGATGATTCGTGAAGGGCTCAAAAACGTAACAGCGGGCGCGAACCCGATGATCCTTCGTAAAGGGATCGACAAAGCGGTCACACGTGCGCTTGAAGAGTTGAAAGCCATCTCGAAACCAATCGAGTCAAAAGAAGCGATCGCACAAGTCGCGGCTATCTCGGCAGCGGACGAAGAAGTCGGCGAATTGATTGCAGAAGCGATGGAGCGCGTCGGGAACGACGGTGTCATCACAATCGAAGAATCACGCGGCTTCACGACAGAACTCGACGTTGTCGAAGGGATGCAGTTCGACCGTGGCTACCTGTCACCTTACATGATATCAGACTCTGACAAGATGGAAGCGTCACTCGACAACCCTTACATCTTGATCACAGACAAGAAGATCTCGAACATTCAAGAAATCATCCCAGTGCTCGAGCAAGTCGTGCAACAAGGGAAGCCGATCTTGATCGTCGCAGAAGACATCGAAGGCGATGCCCTCGCGACACTCGTCTTGAACAAACTCCGTGGTACGTTCAACGCGGTAGCCGTCAAAGCACCAGGATTCGGTGACCGTCGTAAAGCGATGCTCGAGGACCTCGCGACACTCACAGGAGGTCAAGTCATCACAGAAGATCTCGGTCTCGACCTCAAATCAGCATCACTCGACATGCTCGGTCGCGCATCGAAAGTCGTCGTCACAAAAGACACAACGACTGTCGTCGAAGGTGCAGGGAACGAAGAAACAATCAAAGCACGCGTTCAAACAATCCGCAACCAAATCGAAGAGACAACGTCTGACTTCGACCGTGAAAAACTCCAAGAGCGTCTCGCGAAACTCGCAGGTGGCGTAGCCGTCGTTAAAGTCGGTGCAGCGACGGAGACAGAGCTCAAAGAGCGTAAACTCCGCATCGAAGACGCACTCAACGCGACACGTGCGGCCGTTGAAGAAGGAATCGTGGCGGGTGGCGGAACATCGCTCATCAACGTCATCCCAGCCGTTCGTGCGCTCCTTGCAGAAGTGACAGCGGATGAAGCGACAGGTGTCAAACTCGTCCTTCGTGCCCTCGAAGCACCGGTCCGTCAAATCGCGGAAAACGCGGGTGAAGAAGGTTCGGTCATCGTCGAGAAACTCAAGAACGAGTCAGTCGGTGTCGGCTACAACGCGGCAACGGGCGAGTACGTCGATATGATTGCACACGGTATCGTCGATCCGGCGAAAGTGACGCGCTCCGCGCTGCAAAACGCAGCATCCGTATCAGCTATGTTCCTCACGACAGAAGCAGTCATCGCAGACAAGCCAGAACCAGCAGGCGCTGGCGGCGGCATGCCTGACATGGGCGGCATGGGTGGAATGGGCGGCATGATGTGATAATCGTTTAATCAACATATTGTATTAATGATTAGTATGAAACTATTTTTGTTTAGTTTAATCTACAGAAAATTTCGAACCAAAAGATACAAAAGATAGTATATTATTATGTGGTTTTTCATCAGTTTGTTAGACTGGTGAAAAACCTTTTTTGTGTGACGAAGTTATGTGATTATTCTCTCAAAATATATTAGTTGTTTCTTACTTTTTATAAAAATGAAGTAGAATATTTATGGTAAAATTAGGATGGATATTTCTTGGGAGGAAACCAAGACGTATAATAGAGTAAATGTTTTTTTAAACATTCTAGAATAAATTTATAAGGAGTTATAAAAATGAATACAAGTGAAAAATATATTGCTAGAATAATGTTTCAATTGAAAGTACATACGAGTGATGGACAACTTTACGAAAATCTCTTTTCAAAAATAATGATTAAATATAATTCTAATTTTAGAATGATTAAACCTTATGGAAATATTGGAGATAGAAAAAACGATGGATTTGATAAAATCAAAGGTGTCTATTACCAAGTTTTTGCCCCAGAGAATGTTGATAAAGGAAAGACTATTTCTGATGCTATAAGTAAGTTAAGAGAAGATTTCAAGGGTCTAAAAAAACACTGGGATGGTTTATGTAAGATAAAAGAATTTTACTATGTGGTTAATGATAAATATAAAGGATTACCACCTCAAGTAGAGCAAGAACTTCTTCTTCTTGATTCAGAAAACACTGATATTATTTGTAATTCTTTTTGTTCGAATAATTTAGAAACTATTTTTATGGAACTTTCTAAAGATGATATTACAGATATTATAGGTATAATCCCTAATGAAGAAATTAGCTTTTTAGATTTTGATGTGCTGAATCAGGCAGTAGAATATTTAATGAATTCAGAAGTCGAAGAAACATCAGATACATATGTTGAGGATCCTGACTTTGAATATAAAATAGTTTTTAATAATCTAAGTGCACGGGTCGAAAATATATTGAACGTCGCAAGCTACCAAATTGGTGATTTAGAAACGTATTTTGCAGCCACAGGGGAATACGTCAAGAATGAACTAAAAACACGTTTTTCAAATTTATATAAAGAATCTAAAGGCGTTATAGGTGATAATGAGGAAAATTATCCAGACCAAAGATTTTTTTATATACTTAATAATGCTTCCCCAAACGGTAAGAAAGCAGTAAAGGATGCTGTTTTAGTACTCATGTCTTTTTATTTTGAATCATGTGATATTTTTGAAAAACCGAAAAAACTTACTGAGGTATAATCAAATGATATTACCACAAAAGCACATCAGATTATCTGAGTCAATATTTGGTCTTAGTTCTGTAATATTGGGCCTTATTGATGAACCTATTAGTTTTGACGAACTATGGAATGAGTTTCAGAAAATAAATAATACGGATGATTTACCCATACATCATGATTTAGACAATTTTATCCTGGGTTTAACTTTTTTATTCATAATTGGTGCTATTGAAGAGGGAGTAAGGGGGAAAGTGCAGATATGCGATTGATACGCTTAAGCTCAAATATGGATTCATTTCATACTATTGAATTTAAAGATGGATTAAATTTGATTATTGGGAAACAGGCGAATCCTGATGATAAGAGTTTAGATAAAACTTACAATGGTGTGGGGAAATCTTTATTAATTTATATTCTCCATTTTTGCTTAGGTTCAAACAAAATTTCCTCTTTTGAAGAAAAAATACCAGATTGGGAATTCATTTTAGAATTTTCTATTGATGGTGAAAAATATACTTCAATACGAAATACATCTAATCAAAGCAAAATTTTATTAAATGGTAAAAAATTAACATTACCAAAATTCAGAACAATAATGCTAGAAAAAGTGTTTTATGTAACGGAAAAAGTGAACAATCTAACTTTTAATACTTTATTTCCAAGATTCATCAGACGAGATAGGGAAAGCTATGTAACATATGATACTTTCATTAAAAATGAGCAAGAATACAGTAAAGTATTAAACAACTCATTTTTATTAGGACTTGAAACTGAATTTGTGACTGAAAAACAAAGATTACGAACCTTGTTTAGGCAGACTAAAGAGTTAAAGACAAATATTGAAGAAGATCCAATTATTAGAGATCACTTTAATAACAATGAAGATACAGAAATTGAAATTCTTGACTTAGAGGATAGCATCGAAAAGTTAAAAAATGAACTAGCTGAATTCAAAATAGCTTCTAATTACAATGATATTGAAAAAGAAGCAGATGAAAATCACTACCAATTAAAGGAATTAGAAAATAAAAGATCCCTTATTAATAATTCAATTAAGCATATAGATAAATCTTTGAAAATACAACCAGATTTGTCTGAAAGAAAAGTGATAAATTTATATAATCAGTCTCGTATAGAAGTACCTGAAATGGTAGTAAAGAAGATGGAGGAAGCAATCAATTTTCAAAAGAATCTTCTTAAAAATCGAAATAAAAGACTTGCAAAAGAAAAAATAAAAAATAATGATAAACTCAAAGAAATAGATATTTCGATTGAAAATGTCGGAAAAAAACTTGATACAGCTTTACAATATTTAAATTCACATGGTGCGCTCGAGGACTATAATAATTTAAATAAAAAACTAAATGATATGCAAACGAAACTCGAGCGTTTAAATGAATATCAAGAAATTTTACGAACTTATAAGAAAAAACTAAAAGATGTACAGTCTGACTTAAATACTCAAAGTAATGACACGGACAATTATTTGGACACCATTCAAGATTTACTTGAAGATATCATGTCTACATTTAGAGATCTTTCCAAAACTTTTTATGAAAAAAAACCAGGTGGGATTAAAGTAAATAATAATGATCGTGATAATACTATACGATTTGATATTATTGCAAAAATTCAAGACGATTCTTCTGACGGAGTGAATGAGGTTAAAATATTCTGCTTTGATATGACAATTTTATTATTAAAACAAAATCATAATTTTGAATTCCTTTTTCATGATAGTCGTTTATTTGGTAATATGGACCCGAGACAACGCTATAATTTACTTAAGTTGGCCTATGAAAAAGCAAGTAGTTCCGGATTGCAATATATAGCAACAATCAATGAAGACATAATTCTTTCTTTTAAAGATTTAATGGTTGAAGAGGAGTATAAGAATATAATTGAAGATAGTACAAGGCTCATACTTACAGATGAATCAGATGAAAGTAAATTATTAGGTATCCAAGTTGATATGGATTACAATAAATAATGGTTAAATAAGGGACTTTGAGCTTAGTGTAAAAATTTCTCGCTGAATACTTTGTGCAGATGCTGTTTCTTTAAAATTGACTAAGCTCGACGTTCCATAACATTCAATACGAATACGTAGCATGATGAGGCGTTGCCATTCGTGTGAGTAATAAAAAGTAGTGTCTCAAATGGACGCTACTCTTTTATTTTTGTTAGGTAAGATACGGAAAAAGGTGTGCTTTTCAAGTCAAAGCGACACCTAGTTTGATTAGTCCGTCTGTTTCCGGTTATACATCACAATACTTCCAACGAACACAACGAACGCCCAGACAGACAAGATCACCAGCTCCAACCATGCAGCACTAAGGCCAGCACCCACCTCGATTTGATGCGCAAGGTCGACTAAGACGATGTTCGGCAAGTACTCGAGCAAACCGATGATGGCGAACCGGTCTTCATTTACTAATAACATGGTTGAGAACGAGTAGAAGAAAAACGCCGGCATGACGATGAGCGAAGCTTCCATGACCGTTTTTGTCATCAATCCGAGAATCGTCCCAATCCCGATATAAAAGAACGTCGAGACGAAGAGTGCGATTGAGATGACGAACAGGTTCGCAGGGCTGTATCCCATGATAAAGGCACACGCCGCGATAAGGATGAGCGTGGTCACGAACGTGAGCACGCTCTTTCCGAGCAGGATGTCGAGCGTGCTCGCCGGCGATAACATCAGCCCATGGAGTGTGTTCTTGGCGATCAAGGTACACTGGACGAACGTCGCGACGAGGCTGAACGTGATGTTAATGACGAAGTACGTCACGTCGATGCCTCCTCCGCTGAGCTGTGATATAGAGGACGGCGAAGAACAGCGGCATAATCAACGTCGAGGAGACAAATAAGTTCCGCGACAATTCTTTATATTTATAGTCTTTCTGGAAAATGGCAAGTGCCCGTTTCATTGAAAATGTCATGATAATTTTTCTCCCGTCTTTTCTTTGCTCCAATTCAGCCGTTTCCGCCCTTTTAACACTCCACATAAATACTTCCTCCAAAATCTCTATCTCATAAGTAAACTTCTCATTTGAACCCTATCCGTTATTTTATCTACCTAATATTAGGAAATCCGTTATAGTGGATGCAATGATTGAACAACGGGGAAGGATGAAGGAAAGATGAACCAGTATTATTTAACAGAATGGCGAGCGTTAACGAAAGCAACGGACGTGACGCTCCATCTCTATACCGTACCGCTCCAAGATCCATCGTCACGCCATACGCAAGGCGGGAAGTTGATTTTTCAATTGAATAAACTGAATAACTTTCAACCGATCGTGTTCTTTGATCAGTACATTGCTTCATTTGAGGAAATCAAACAGTGGGGAGACGAGACGTTTCTTCAATATGAGGCGCGTCCGATCAATCTTTCACGTAACGTCGAGCGAACGTTACTCGAACGACTGTTGAAGAAGCAATTGGAGCGATTGGCCCATCCGCAATACATGATGAACCGTGGAAAGTTTCGCTCAAAACAGGCGCACCCACAATCGACAAGTGGGCTTCTCATCTATCCCGCACTCGACCTCAACGTGAACGTGTCGGAGACGGATGAGATCGTCTTCGGATTCGATTTGACCCATCAATTTGAATACCGCGAAAACCTATTGCAGCAGCTCAAGCGTGAGCCGAAATCTGTGTCTTCTGGAATGCGCGTCATCGATTCGACTCACCCCAAGTCATATGAGTACGAATTTGTAGAAGTCGCGTCCTATCGAGCGAGTGAAGTGAGTCCGATTCTAAAGTGTTCGATCATTGATTATTTCGCAAAGAAAGATCCAAAACGAGTCATCGCACCCGACGCACTCGTCGTACACGTCAAAGATCGAAACAATCACATCCTCCCATACTTACCCGAGCAACTGAAACAGAGTTGTTCCTTTGAGACGATTCCAGCTAAACAGCTCGGCGCAGTCAATCGCATCATCAAATTGTCGCCTGACGCTCGCATGTCGAAACTCATGCCGGAAGCGCTCGCGTTAATCGGTCGTCTCCCGATGCTTCAGTTTGAGCGACAAGATGTACGGCCGGCTCGTCTCGGCTACTCGATTCAAACGTTACCTTCGCCACGACTTCGATTCGGAAAAGGGAAGACCACCAGTTATGCAAAAACCGGTCTAAATCAAGGTGGTGTATTTGAAACGGGAGAGGCAACCGTCAGTTTCTTTGTCGACCCGAAACTGCGAGACAATCAAAAGCGGCAACAAGTGCTCGAGTTTATCAAAAAGCTTCAAATCACCTCTGAACGCTTTGGCGTGACGCTCAACGTCTCGAACAAACCTAGAGGACTGAGCCAAAAGCTCTCTATCGGTTTGTTGCAGGCAGAGGATGTTTCGTACCAATTGAACGATATCCCGCAACACTTTGAAGGTGTCGTCATCGTCATCGCCGAGGAAGCGTCGCTCCAGCACTCGTATCAAGCGATCAAACGACAATTCGGTGGGAAACACGATGTCGTGACGCAATGTGTCGAGTTGCATAACCGCGTGCTGAGCTCTGAGGATACACTTTACAACATCCTACTCGGTATTTACGTGAAGGCAGGTCTCCAGCCTTGGATTCTTGGTGAACCGCTCCACTCGGATTGTTTTGTCGGGTTAGACGTAAGCCATGAGAATGGTAAACACGCAGCAGGCATCATTCAAATCATTGGAAAAGACGGGGCAATGATTAAGCAGAAATCGCTTTCGACAAGTGAAGCGGGGGAAAAAATCAGTGGTGAGACGATGCGGGAAATCGTCTATGACACACTTCATGCGTTCGAAAAACAATACGGCCATGCACCGAAGCATATCACGTTCCACCGGGATGGATTCGGTCGTGAAGATTTGGCGCTCATCGATTCACTTCTTTCTCCGCGCGGGATTCAATTCGATTACATAGAGATTTTAAAAAACGTCAATCGACGGATGGCGATTCATGAAAAAGAATGGAAGACCTCACAGGGGCTCAGCTATACAAAAGAACGTATGGGCTATCTACTCTCGACCAACCCTCATGTGCGTGTTGGGATGGCGAAACCACTCAAAGTCGTCCAACAGACAACGATCTTGCCGTTTGAAGCCATTTTGACGGATGTCTATCGATTATCGTTCATGCACGTCCATTCGCTTTTAAAGACCCGACTGCCGATTACGACCCACTATGCGGATTTGAGTTCGACGTTCCATAACCGTGGCTTGATCAATGCCAATACGCAACATGAAGAGGCATTGCCGTTTGTATAACATGTAAAATTAGAAGGTACCATACCGTTTTTTTCAGTATCGCGACTTGTCGAATATTGGGACCGATGCGTACCGTAACTTTGAATTGAGATCATACTAGGAGGTAGAGTGATGAGTGAAAAAGGAGAAATTGTTCAATCTGCAAAACAGCTTATGGGAGATGAACAGGATATGAATGACATCCCTTTTAAACAATACGAAATGATTTTAAAGCATACCCCAGACGTCATAAATGCCGTTAGCAACATGGGGGGAGTCGGTTCAAAATCGCAAGATAAAGTGTACGGTACAATTGATAAAGCGATTGATGTCTTTTCCGAGCAACTTAAAGAAGACAACCTATCGGATGAAAATAGAGACAAACTCAATGATCGTATTGAACGCATGGTAGATAAGTCATTTCAAAAAGATTCGGAGTTCAAGAAATGGATGGGAGCATCGATTGTAGCAGGAGTCAGTGGTGCCGCATTAGCATTAGCAAAGAATCCAGAAGTGAGAAAAACACTTACTAATTTGCTGACGAAAAAAGACTGAGCGTCGTAAGTTTGATTGGTGTACGAAGTATATTTGAAAGGACGGAGCGACGATTCTATTCGTCGCTCCGTCTTTTTTCAGTCCGTCTGTTTCCGGTTATACATCACCACGCTACCGACGAATGCAGCAAGCGCCCACGCAGTGAGCAACCCGAGCTCTAGCCCGACGGCACCGAAGTTCGCACCGTCTTCCACTTGATGAGCCACATCAATCAAGAGCACGTTCGGTAAATACTCGAGCAATCCAATGATGGCGAAACGGTCTTGTAATGGCAACAACATCGGTGAAAACGAGAAGAAAAAGAACGGTAACATGACAATCAATGAAGCTTCCATGACTGTCTTCGTCATCAAGCCGAACATCGTTCCGATCCCGATATAAAAGAATGTCGAGACGATGAGCGCGAGGGCGATTACAGCCAGATTTTTTGGGGCATAATCCATCAAAAATGACGAGGCTACGATGAGGATCATCGTCGTCACGAACGTGAGGGCGCTCTTCCCAAGCAAGATGTCGAGCGTGCTCGCTGGGGACAACATGAGCCCGCGAAGTGTGTTCTTCTCTTTCTCTTCGGCGATCAACGCACATTGTACAAAGATGGCCACGAGGCTGAACGTGATGTTGATGACGAAGTACGTGATATCGACGCCGCCGTCACCGATTCGTGAATAGAAGACGGCGAAAAAGAGCGGCATGATCATGGTCGACGAGACGAACAAGTTTCGAGACAAATCCTTGTAGTCTTTTTGGAAAATGGCGAGTGCACGTTTCATTGAAAAAGTCATGATAATTTCCTCCCTGTCACTTCGATAAAGATGTCGCCGAGTGTCGGCTCATTGGAGTGAATCGATGCGATATTTTTAGCACGCATCTGTTTATGGAGCCAGTCCGCGCCTTCGTCGGTTTGTGTCACTTCATGCGTCTGACCGTTGTTCAATTCAACTCGCATCGATCCTGTCGCATATTTCCTGCGCAATACGTTCGGAGCATCGAGCAGTTGAATCGACCCTTGATGTAAGAAAGCGACACGGTCACACAGCTCCTCGGCTTCTTGCATGTCATGTGTCGTCAAAAAAATGGTCGTTCCGTTTGCCTTCAACCGTTCAATCCCTTTATAGATATGTCGAGAGTTGACCGGGTCGAGAGCCGAGGTCGGTTCATCTAGAAACAGGAGCTCTGGTTCATGAAGAAGGGCGCGTGCGAGCGTCACTCGTTGCAACATCCCTCTAGAGAGTTTGTCGATGCGCTTTTTCCGTTCCCCGTTAAGATTGACCATGTTCAATACCTCATCGATCCGAGTCTTCGGTTCATCATAGAGGTCACAATATAAGCTCAAATTCTCTTCTATAGAAAGTCGTGTATAGAGACCGCTATTGTCCGTCAACACGCCGATGCGTTTGCGGTACTGTTCTTGTTTCAAGTCAGCGACCGGCACGCCGAAGACGGTAGCATCCCCGGCCGTCTGTGCGAGTTGTGACGTCAAGATTTTTATCGTTGTCGTCTTTCCAGAACCACTCGGTCCCAAGAAGCCGAACACTTCTCCTTTTCCAACGGTAAACGTCACATCATGTAACGCTTCCTCGTTCCCAAACAATTTCTTCAACCCGTTCACTTGAATGATTGGTTCCATTCCCGTTCCTCCTTGTCGATGTCGTCTTGCTTGTCTCTATCGTATAAGGAATGGGGGAAGGCAGCACTCGAATGGCGATAAATGGCGCTTATCAGGAGTTGAATGAAGCGAATAGAACTGTGAATGGAGACTATTTGAGCCCCATCATCGTCTTCAATTCTGCCATTTTTGTCTTGGATAACGGAATCGTTGTCTTCTCTGAATCATCCAAGACAAGACTGAAGCTATTTTTCGTATAGGTGATGACTTCGCGCACACGTTGTAAGTTTACGAGATATGACCGATGGCAGCGGAAGAAACCATACGGGGTCAAACGCGTCTCGAGCTCGTTCATCGTGAAGACGCTCGGGAACTGATCCGATTGACTATGTAGAATCGACTGGCCGTCCTGACTTTCGATGAAGTCGATTTCAGGAGGATCGAGTAAGATGATTTTTTCGTTCACTTTCGTTGGAATCTTCTCGAAACGGACGTGGATAACCTCAGATGAGATTTCTGTCTCATCCGTTTCTTCTGGTTCCACATCTAACAGGCGTAAGTGACGATGGTCGATCCGATAAACGGTCGATGTCATGAAGAGCGCACTCTCCATGTTGCTCGTCAACACGAGGACGGCTTTTTGTCTCGACGTCAATGTCTGTAACGTATCGCGTAAAAGGTGGCGTGTCTCTTGGTCCACGTCTTGGTCAGGTTCTTCAAACACATACAGGTCACGGTCTTGGAGAAGCAGCGCGGCGTACTGCGTGCGTCTGACAAGGGAGCGATTGAGCCGGTGGAGGCGGTGCTTACGGTAAGTCGTGAGTTGGAGTTGCTGCATCACCGATTCGACTGATTCGGATGAATCATATAGGCGCTTGGTGAAGCGCAAATACTCCTCTATGGTGAGTCGGTCGTATAAACCGTCCCGGATGGAGAAGAGGGACAGTGTTGAAGCGTGGTCGATGTTCCCGGTATAAGTCATGATTTCCTGACTGATGAGACCGAAGATGATTTCTCGGGAAATGACGCCACAGTGGATAGCCGCCAACTCACCTGGTTGGATCGTAAATGAAATGTTTTCGAGAATGAGTGTGTCTTGTTGGTGAACCGAGACATTTTGAAAAGTAAGCACCGAATCCCTCCCTTTTTAGTGGAATTATACCATTATCTGATTTAGGACTCGGCAAGTAGTGCGTAATCATTTAAAAAGGGATTGTATGATAAAATGGATATAATTTGAAATCAGAAGAGAGTAGGTCTGTTGTATGGTTAAAGTCATTCCATTCACATTCGAAGAAAGTAGTTTACATATGATTGATAGTACAGAAACTTACGTGAACTACCCGGTCATTTATATTTTGAACGGAGAGAAAGAGGCATACATTGGGGAAACGGTTCATTTCAAAAAGCGAATGAAACAACATCTAAAGCTTAAACAAACGGAACGGAAACAGCTGAGTCAAATTCATCTCGTCAATCATGATAAGTTCAACCGTTCAGCAACATTTCATCTCGAAACAAAGCTCATCAATTATTTCTTAGGAGATGAGAAATATACTCTTCAGAATAAAAGTAAAACTGCGAACGACTTTACACACAATTACTATAATAAAACTTACTACGACAACGAATTGTTTCCCGAACTTTGGAATGAATTACATCGTAAGGGGCTTGTTCAAAATGAGCTTCATGCCATTGAAAATAAAGATATCTTTAAACTGTCTCCATTTAAAGAATTGTCTGTCGAGCAATTAGATTTAAAAGAGCAGGTTCTTGATTTTTGTGAGACGCAAATGTCGAAAGTGGATCCGAATGCAACGTATGGAGATTTATATGTGATTGAAGGGGAAGCCGGTGTAGGGAAGAGTGTTGTCTTGAGCTCAATCTTTAATACAATCCAAGCTCGAACAAAAGACACTAATTCAACACTTCATCAGACTAAAAATTATTTGGTTGTGAATCATGAAGAGATGTTGAAGACCTATAAAGGAATCGCGAAGCAAGTGAAACATCTTAAAGCAGGGGACTTCACAAAACCGACGCCGTTATTGAATAAACTGAAAGATGAGAAAGCCGACATTATCTTTGTGGACGAAGCTCACTTGTTGCTGACGAAATCAGATCCTTATAACAACTTCCGGCAAAACAATCATCTCGAAGAGTTGCTGAAGAAAGCCAAAATTGTCATCGCTATTTTTGATCAACATCAAGTGTTGAAACTGAAGAGTCACTGGAATTCATTCAAATTGGATGATTATAAAAAGAAAGCAAGGACGGTTGAGACCTACAAACTAACCAATCAATTCCGGATGCAAGCAGATGAAGATATGATGAACTGGGTCAACACATTTAAAGAAAAACGAATCAATCCATTACCGAAATCTAAGCGATACGATTTACGAATATTTGAAACGTTAGAAGAGATGCACCGTGCCATCATCGAGCAAGATCGACGATACGGCTTGAGTCGGGTCGTTTCGACCTTTGACTTTTTACACAAAAAGGACGGAGACACCTATTATGTATATGAGTCGAACGGAAATTATAAAATGCCATGGAATACAACCGGTGGAAAAACGACGTGGGCTGAAAAAGCAGAAACCATCGCCGAAGCCGGCTCTATCTATACGATTCAAGGATTTGATTTGAACTATGTTGGTGTCGTTTTAGGCCCATCCGTATCCTATGATGAGGAGCAGGAAGGTCTAATGATTGACCCGAATTTATATAAAGATACGGGAGCCTATGCTGGAATCGAAGGTATTGAGAATGTTGATTTGGCAAAAGAACAGATTGTCTTGAACTCGATTAACATATTGATGAAGCGTGGCGTCAAAGGCCTCTATCTATATGCATCTGATGAATCGCTACGACGAAAATTATTGAAGTTACAAAGAGAGAGGGTATAAATATGAACGAAGTACAACGATTAATGGATGAGGTCATTAAATTCCGAGATGAGCGCGACTGGGCGTTCCATCATAACCCGAAAGACTTGGCGTTATCGTTATCACTTGAGGCAAGTGAGCTCCTTGAGGTATTCCAATGGGTGTCGAGTGAAGAAGCGCTTGAGACGAAGAAGACGGAGATGGAAGAGGAATTGGCAGATGTGTTGATTTACGCGTTGACGTTCGCTCACGCTGCCGGAATCGATGTTTCGAAAGCAATTGAAGACAAGCTTGTGAAAAACGCAGTGAAATATCCGAGTCCGCAAAAATGACCGAGGAGTTCTATATGAACATTCCATCCGATCGATTTATGATTCCTTGTCATTTAATGGGGCCTCATTTTTCTCCTTGCGCTGCATCAGAGAAAACAGGTATTCAATTTTATAAGCAAACGGAAGTTGGAGAAATTGAGCATATCGGAAAACGTAAAGAAATCGCTAAGGTAGGTCATGCGTCGTTTGAACCACCACTTGAATTTCAGAAAATGGAAAATCCGTATATCGGACTTTTTTGGATGATTGACACTCTGGCAGAACATATTGATACCCTTCGCTCTTGTGGAGCCGATGATATCTGGATTGATTTGGGTGTGGTCTCTCACTTAGATATGAAGTTAGAATTTGAACCAGATTTCTTGATGAAGCTTGCGAACTTAAAGATTCCATTTTTGATTAGTGGATATATAGAAACTGCTGATGAATAATAGCAATACGAAAAATATGAGTGACATCTGTATACTTTAAAGCCAGGTTATGAATAAAAAGAAGTACAATCCATCAGGACTGTACTTCTTTTTGTAACACATCTTTCATGACCTCAATTGTCGTCTGAATCGATGCAAATTCTTCATTTAGACTAGCGAGCGACACATCATGGATGACCTCTGCAGGGATCCATGTCCCGCTGATCGATTGTCGGTCGAACGTTGCCGTCGCATCGGAGACAACAATCGGATTGAATCCCAAGTTTCCTGCCATCCGTGCGGTCGTCTCGACACAATGGTTCGTGATTAATCCGGTGATGACAATCTGTGTCGCACCAAGTGATTCGAGTCGTTCCTGTAAGTCTGTTCCGATGAAGGCGCTATTCACCTGTTTCGTTAAGATGACATCTTGTTCACGAGGTTGAATGAAGTCTTGGAACAAATGACCATCTTTTTTGAAATAGAAGAGTGAGGTCGGAACGTTCGTGACATGTTGGACATAGATGATTGGTTGATCATGATGTTCCCACGCTTCAATCAACCGTGCGATATTCTCTTCGCATTTTGGATTGTTGCGGTTTCCCCAGCTTGGATCATGAAAGGCTTGTTGGACATCGATGATGAGTAATGGAACGACTGTCGTTTGCATGTTGACTCCCCCTTGAATTGGTTACTTCAAGTGTATGCAACGGAGGAATACAGATACGTAGAGGTTTGACGGAAGTTTCAGCGAATGACTTAAGAAAGAACGGATTATGTACCGTTTCACTTTATTTTGAAAGGTGAATGCCAAATGGATGAAATAGACCGCCATATTCTTGAATTGATGCAACAACAAGCCCGGATCTCGATGACCGAATTAGGACGACAAATTGGATTGTCTACGCCTGCTGCGACAGGACGGGTGAAGCGACTCGAAGAACGTGGAGTCATCACAGGCTATCGGGCTGTCATCAATCCTGAAAAGATGGACAAACACGTGACCGCCTTTATTCTTTATGACACCCATCGTTGTGAGGCGTTCCGTGAATTTTGTCGTCAACAGCCGTCCGTGATCGAATGTCATCGCTTAGCCGGGCAGTACAGTTACCTCGTCAAAGTGGTAACGGAAAACGTGCGCACATTAGAGACGTTCATCGACGAATCGATGGAATACGGTCGTCCCTCATCTTTGATAAATCTATCTTCACCAGTATCATTCAGACCCGTTTTATGAAAGCGATGGAGTGACTTTTAACAGTGAGAGTGATTGCGAGCTAGTAAAAGAGAATAGATGAAATTTTTTCAGTACAAATTGATTTTTAATCAAATGAAAAGGAGGGGGACACGATGTCGCACGATGAGCGTTTACGAGAAATAACTAAGGCTCGCCTACTTACGAACCGTATTAATGTCATGTTATCGCTCATTCTTTTGTTAGGGGGATGGATGATGTGGTGGTTTGGAGAGTTCTCTCTCATTCAAGTTCTCTTGGGAATCCTTTTGCTCATTCCACCTCTTTTGATGGTTCATATGTGGAGACGTACCCGAATGTTGCTTCGTTTCAATGAAGCGATGGAATATCAACGTATAGTTTGGTCGGAGTTCATTCTTGCGCTGGTTGTCGTCTGCATATTGATCGGAATTGCAACTTCGATCATCCTAACCGAATCATTTAGCTTATCGACTGTTCCACTCCTGGTCATGTTCGTCACGGCCCTGATGTCTAGACACGTTGATCAGCGGATGAAGCAAATCGACCCTGAACACGTGACGTACGCAAATCTCGCTCGATATCAGACGAAACGCAGCTAACCTGAGTCAGCTACGTTTTGTGTTCGAATCTAATTGTTGTTCGATGTGGTCGAGACGTTCGATTAATACTTGTATCTGCTTCGAACGTTCACGTTCCATAAAGAGTTGCTCGTCTGCTCGTTTCTCAGAACGTGCCACGACATTGCGAATCCACAAAATACCGATGATTAGTACAACGATTGGCAAAATCGTGAAGATGAGTCCGAATAATGAGACCATGATGACGTTCATATAGACATACCTCCCTTTCTACGTCTTCATTATACTTCCAAATATAACCGGTTTGAAAGGGGGAACCGTGGCATTTCAAATCCGACATGCATAAACTAAAAAAAGGAGTTCGATACATCATGACGTTTACTACATTTCAACGAGTCGGTACGTATCTATGAAACGGCCGACCCGACTTGGTACGGACGATGCGGGTTATGTCATCAACCAGACGTCCATCCGTCATATACAGCCTGAGTTTGAAACTGTCCTTTTTAAAGAAATCGAATTGGTGAAAGAAGCATTTGATGAACAGCTACACAGTATATACCTTTATGGAAGCATCGGTCGCGGGACGGCCGTTGCTGGGCAATCGGATCTAGATTTGACGGTGCTCGTGCATGAGGATGTCGATGCGACAGAATTGGTGGAGCAGACGGAGCGATTGCTAACGCAACATCCGGAAGTCATTAAAATCGATTATGATATTGGGCGTCTAGATGTGGCACTGGATCCGGCGAATCGTTTTGAATGGGGCTTTTGGCTAAGACATCTTTGTACCTGTGTGGACGGGGAAGATGTCTCGATTCAATTCCCGCGCATGAAGCCGGATGTTCGTGTGAGTGAGGCGTTGAACCAGGACTTGATTTCTTCAATTGAAGCAGCCAAGTCGAAATTGCTTCGTGGACAGATGTCTCATCTGGAGAAACGCTCCATCGTGAAGCGCGTCATCCGAGGTTGGTATTTAACGATCAACGTGAAGGACGAGAGTTTTGAGACGACTGTAGAAACGTGCTTGGCGATTCTAAAACTCTATTTCTCGGAAGATCCGCGAGTAGAGCAAGGAGAAGCACTGTTGAGACAAGATGAAATCACAAATCAACAGCTTCTAGACTATTTGAATGAAATAGATTGGATTTAACGATGTCGCTCCTCGATTGGGATATATCCGTTCGGTCGTCTTCGCTTCACGTCTGTGTCAAAGAAGAAATAAGGGACATATAAAGCGCTTGATACGTACATAATGATGACGAATTCGATTGCGGTCGACCATTGAATGAGGTCGAATAAAAATAGAGACCATATGGGATATGAAACGAGACACATCGCCACAGTCATCCGACCCTTAGTTTGAATAAAACGGTACAAAATGCGCATCAATACGATATAAGGGAAGAATAGATAATTGAACATATTTTTCAATTGATGTCGTCCTTTCTTGCATATGTAAAACCATCTAACTCAGTATAATCGAGGAGAGACGGACGACAAAGGAGAATTTACAATGAAATCAATCGCCATCATTGGAGCTGGTGTCAGCGGGCTTTATGCTGCGATCCAACTTCATCAAAAGGGATATGACGTCACGGTCTTCGAGGCACGTGACCGAGTTGGCGGACGCATCTTGACGAAGGAAGGATTTGACCTCGGTCCGACATGGTATTGGCCGGATACGGAGAAGACCATCTCTGAACTCGTGGATACACTTGGACTCGAGTCATTCGTTCAACATACGACAGGACACATGGTGCTCGAACGTCAAACGACGACCGCACCGGAACGACATGTGTTACCGGAAGAAAGCATCGTCCGAACGAAACGTGTAGTCGGCGGGATGACGAGTTTAGTGGAAGTATTATACGCAAAGTTATCCGAGGACATCGTACATCTCGGACATCGTCTCGTATCCATCGACCGACAGACAGACCGAGTTCAATTGACGTTCCGAAATGGGGCGGTGTATCACGCGGACGACGTGATCCTCGCACTTCCTCCACGCATTGTCGCCAAGTTGACAATCGAACCTGAATTATCAGAATCGACACGGAATGCGCTCAAAACGACTCCGACGTGGATGGCGTCCCAAGCGAAAGCGCTCATCGTATACAAGACACCGTTCTGGCGAGAAGAGGGTCTGTCTGGCTTTGGGATGAGCTGGGTCGGTCCACTCCAAGAGATTCATGACGCCTCACCGATGAACGGACAAGGCGCGCTATTCGGATTCTTCCGTCTGTCACCGGGAGAACGAGAAGTGTTGGGAGAAGGACAAGTGAAGACGCGCGTTATCGAACAACTAGAGAAGTTATATGGTCCGAAAGCGAATGATTTTCTGGCTTTTCATTACATGGACTGGTCGACAGAATCTGAGACGGCGACATCTGACGACCTCATGCCGCTCACAGCATTCCCGGCTTACGGTCCAATCGAACTCGGTGACCGTCTCCATCTGATTGGTTCAGAGACGGATGCGCAGTTCGGGGGACATATCGAAGGGGCATTACGGTCTGTCAAGGTGATGCTCCAGAAGTTTTGAAGTGAATCGAAAGTAAAGGAAGGAGGGTTGATCCTTCCTTTTTAATTTGTAAAATAACGGAACTTTTCTCATGCTCATCCCGTATAGTGGAATAAGAGGTGAACGAGATGAACAAACAAGAACGACTACATACCATTCAACAATCAAATCGAAAGCGGTTCTTGCAACGCCTACTCTTAGCACTTCCAGCTGCTCTTGCAGTTTACTTCCTCATGCGAACGGACGGGAACATCTGGATTGGGTTCGCCATCATCGGCGGGGTGTTACTTGCGACGCGTTACTTCTTTTCGAATGAAGCAGAGGCGATCAGTCAATTGTCGGAGCAAGAACAGGTAAAACGTGTCGTGACACTGCAGTATCATCTGGACTTCCTCTTCATCACATTGCTCGCACTCGTCAATCCGCTAGCCATTCGAATCATGGAATGGTCTTGGATTCCTGCGGTTCTTATCGGAGGGGCATTGCTTTATATTTTATGGGCTCAAGAGAAGCTCGATCAACAGATCCGCTGGCTCGACCCGGAACAACCGACACGTCGTGAGATTCGAAGATTCTGAAAGGATGAATGAAATGAACAAACAAGAACGGATCAATACGATTTATCGTTATCAACAGCGTTGGCTCTTTTGGAGAATGGGACTGGCAGCTCTTACCGGGATGTTCGTCTTTCTTGCACTTCAGTCTGACGGTGCGTCAAAGTATATCATTCCATTAGGGGTCACATTAGCAGGCATGTTGTTCGCCATCGGACGAGAGCGTCGCTTCGTCAGAAAGTTGACGAATGTGGAACAAGCCAAGCGCATCATCGATTGGCAATATGTATCGGAAATGGGACTCCTCGTCTTGTTGGCGATTCTCTTCCCATTCATCGTCCTAATCAATTGGCCGGCATGGTCGCTTTTCATTGTCTTCTTAGGCGGGGTCATCTTATTGCAAGTCGCACAGAAAAAGCTCGACCGGCAGATGCCGCAGTATGACGAAGAACAGCCGCTGCGCCGTGAAATCAAACTCGACTTCGTGAAAGACTGAGGTGATACCGTGGACAAAGCAGAGCGATTTGAAAGAATTGAACAGTTTGAGAAACGATATACTCGTCTCAACATCATCGTGAGCGTAGTCATGCTAGGAGTATCCATCTATTTTCTTTCGACATGGAGTCCGTATAGCATTCTTTTACCCGGTGTCGCACTTCTCTATACGACATGGCTTGAATGGAACAAGATGAAACTGCAGCAATCCTTCAACGAATCGACACGCTATCATCGATTGTTGCGGATTGATTTTACTGTCATGTTGATGAATTTGATCTGGTTCATGATTTTGATTGGGTTGCATTTCAACGGAATCGATATCTTACCGTGGATGAGTTGGACGCTACTGATCGGCGGACCGTGTCTCATATTGATTCCACTTTGGATTGATCGAAAACAGTCCGCGCTTGATGAGCACCACGTCACATCAGGCGAGTGGACCCGGGCAAACCGGGAACGTTTAAAACATACGTTAGATGATATTTCAAGGAAAGGTCGTAAGCAGTCATGACAAAGAAAGAACGGATTCAAGTAATCGGAGGATATCGGCAGTCACGAGAAACCCTCCACCTTTGGCTCACGGGAGCCCTTATTTTTTGTAACAGCTTTGTGCTCGGTTTTGACACGTGGTGGATATGGGGAATCGGTTCGGTCCTCACGGCTGTCCTACTCATAGGACTGGCGATCAAAGAAGGACGTGTCTTACAGATTTTCACGGCAGGTCGAGGCATCTTGCTGACAAAACGTTTGTATCGCCTCTATTCTTACTGGATTGGAGCGGTCACAGCAGCGGTTCTCTTAAGTCGTCTGCAAATTGCACCCGCCGCATGGATTATCTTCGGTCTAAGCATCGTCATGTTAGCATGGACGCACTATCAGACCGTGCAACAATTGCGACAAGTCGACCCGGAGCAACCGACACGAGATGAGGTGACAAAGCATTACCGCTCGTATGAAAGGAGTACATATGCTGACGAAAGAAAAGCGAATTGAACAATTGCTGGAGCAGGATGACAGTCATTGGCGTTGGGGGTGGGGCGTCGTCATCGCGACGGTCGTGATGACGCTCGTGATTGCCACACAGTCCAAACTCTACGCTCCACTCCTCGTCTTCATCAGTTTTTTCCCGTATCTCTGTTTCGAGTGGCGGAAGACAAAACTGCTCCTGACCTTTAACGAGGATGCGCGGTACCAACGTCTGGTGTATACAGACTTTGGCATCCAGTGGCTCTGCTTCGTGTTGACTATCTGCTTATTGGCTGCCTATTATGCTGACTCGTTGTCTCCCATCATTGCCATTGCCGGGCTGTTCGGAATCGGTGTGATGTCGATTCTGGCACCGTATGTCATCAATCGACACTTACACTCGCTCGATGCGCATCATGTACGAGGGAAAGAATTGCGTGAAGCGCGCGATCAACGCTTCCGTGAGTCCGAAACGAACACCTGAGAAGGGTTCGTTTTTTGTTTGAGGACATCGGTCCTTTTCTTCTTTTGTATAGAGGCGTAAGCTGACAATGTACACAGAACCAGTAGAATCGAGGAAGACATTCATGTTAGCTATTTTGATTGGATTGACGATTGGGATTTTATTGCCGATGCAGACGAGTGTCAACTCACGTTTGCGTCAGGTGGTCGGCTCCCCGTTCGTTGCATCTTTTTTATCGTTTACTGTCGGGACGATCTTTTTGTCCTTATTGCTCTTATTGACCGGACAGTCATTCGGATTTGACGGCTCGGTGATTCAGGAAGGTCCGGGTTGGATGTGGATTGGCGGACTGTTAGGGGTCTTGTTCTTAACGGGAAATATTTTGCTGTTCCCAAGACTCGGGAGTGTCCAGACGGTCATCATGCCGATTTTTGGACAGATTTTGATGGGGTTGTTGATTGACCATTTCGGTTGGTTCAATTCTGTCGAACACCCAATTACGGTGCTTCGTTTGTTCGGAGTCGTGCTCGTCTTGTTCGGAGTCATCGGAACGGTCGCTTTATCCGACTGGCTCAACCGCCGAAGAGGCAAACTGGTCGTCTCCATGGAAACGGACACGGGGAATCTGAACCTTTGGCGACTGTTTGGGATTTTCACAGGGATGATGAGTGCCACGCAAACGGCCATTAACGGCTATTTGGGAACAGTGCTCGAATCGGCTCTGAAAGGGGCATTGGTCTCTTTCGTTGTCGGAACGTTGGCGCTCTTACTCATTTTACTCGTCTCACGCCAACCCGTTCCGCTCGGTCAACTGAAAGGTCAACCGTGGTGGATTTGGCTCGGTGGAATCATTGGGGCGCTCTTCATCGGAGGAAACGTCCTCATCGTACCGATTGTCGGGACAGGAATCGCTGTCATCATCGTCATCGTCGGACTGTTATGCGGTAGCTTACTGATTGACCGTTTCGGTTGGTTCGGAGCGAAGAAGAATCCGGTCACTGGTGTGCAACTCGTGAGTCTGGTTGTCATGGTCATTGGGATTGTATTGATTCGTTTATCTTAAGGGGGGAGAACGATGCGAGGAGTATTATTTGCAATCAGCGGAGGCTTCTTTCTAACGTTACAAAGTGTTGCGAATGCTCGAATCAGTTCACAGATTGGGACGTGGCAAGCGGCGACGTTGACACAATTCACTGGATTCGTCGTCGCACTTCTCGTCATGCTGGTGCTTCGGGACCGCACGTATGTCGAGATGCGGCACGTGAAGCCGCTCTATTTATCTGGCGGAGCATTTGCGGCGATTATCTTATTTAGTAATATGACGGCCGTCCATAAACTCGGGGTCACGATGACAATCTCGTTGTTTCTCATTGCGCAACTGGCGCTCGCGCTCGTCATCGATTGGCGAGGATGGTTCGGAATGTTGCGACGGAAGTTGAACGGGGCTCAGTTGATTGGTGTGTTCATGATGATTGCGGGGGTCATCTTATTAAAATGGTAGGGGGAAACGTGCATGGTTGACGCGTATGTGAAGCAATTTGAATTGACTGTCTTACCAGAAGAAGCGCAGAACGAATTGCAGCTCGTTCGATACGAGCCAGGAGACGTCATCTGTACGCAAGGTGATGAAGCAGGGCATCTCCGCTTCTTAGTGAAGGGGAAGATTCGTGTCTCCCATACTTCTGCTACCGGCAAGCGCCTCGTCCTCTCCTTCAAATATCCGCTCGATTTGATCGGGGACATCGAATATATTCAACGGACCCCGTTTTTGAATACGGTCGAGGCGGTCACAGAAGTCGAGATGCTTGTCATTCGCTTCGAGGATTTGGTTCGACATTCCTACCATGATGTTGCGTGGTTACACTATTTATTAGAAGAGATCACAAGAAAATTTGAACGAAAATCTCAATCACTCAGCTTCAACTTGTTTTACCCTGTCGAAGTGCGCTTGGCGAGTTATCTGTTATCGATGACGCCGAATGACCAAACACTCGGCTCGACTGTCGACCAATTGACGGATATCGCTGATTTGATTGGGACGAGTTATCGTCATGTGAATCGGACGCTCCGGCGTTTCGTTGAGGCAGGATTGATTGAACGAAATCGGCGGGTAATCACGCTCGTCGATCGGGAAGGCTTGTTAGAGATTGTCGGGGAGAGCATTTATGAATAGGAGGGGAGACATATGGCGATTGGCATGATGCTTGCTGTCATCGGCGGGATGCTCGTCTGTGTGCAAAACACGTTTAACGCCAACGTCAAGAAGCGTGTCGGGGCATGGGCGACGACGACACTCGTTCTCTGTCTTGGATTTTTAGCATCGCTACTCATTGGGTTGTTTCAAGAAGGTGGTGGCTTGTTCCAAGTAGAGGAGATGGAGACATGGTACTGGTTCAGCGGAATCCTCGGCGTCGGGGTCGTCATGAGTGTGACGCAAGGGGTTGAGCGCCTCGGGCCGAGTTACGCGATCTCAATCGTTATGGTGTCTCAAATCTTATTCGCGCTCCTCTGGGATACGTTAGGGTGGTTCGGATTGACGGCCGTCCCGTTCACATGGAAAACGGTCGTCGGGATTATGTTAATCGTTGGTGGGGTGCTCGTATTTCAATTGAGTGGAAAGGTAAAACCAACTCGCGCGTCGATGAATCGAGCGAGTTAAATGTTAAAAAGAAGTTCCACGTTTTGAACAAGTTTGTCCATGCTGCTGTCGATTCAGTTGAGTATGACAGATCGGGTCCATCACCGTTGACTTCTATTCCGTTGATTGACCAGATGTAACCAAAACTTTTGACTCATTAGGAAAAAAAGGATAAAAAGAACAATTTGACCGAATCTTTTTTTGAAAAGATATGTATAATTTAGAAGAACAGGATAGAAGGGGGTAATGATATGCAACAAGTGATGGACATGGGATGGACAATTCTAAACTTAGGGTTGTTGACGATGATTGGAATCTTTTTATTCCGACTCTTTCGCCGGCATTCAAATTAATCAGCATCTGACAATCGTCAGATGCTTTTTCCTTTTTAATGGGAAAACCTCGAAAGTTTGCTTATAGATTGTTAAGATATAGATATCGATAAATTGGATGATTTTTACTTTTGGAGGTGTGTAAGGTGTTACGTGAAGAACGAATGGAATACTTGTACGACAAAGCATGGACTAAAAAAGGTCCGCTACTAGTGATCATCATCGGTGTAGTGACAGCGCTTTGGCTATTGTTCAATGATTCCAGAATGAGCCTATCCCTGTTCATCTTTTGTGCGGCGATGCTCATGCCGCTTCTGGTGGCAACATGGCATAAAATCCAGTTGTTTTTACGGTTCAATGACTCATCCACGTACCAGCGCTTCATCTATTTAAAAGGTATGATTCAGTTTATCCTCTTGATTGGTGTCATATCGACGATGGCGCTCTATGCACTGAAGTACATATCGCTTGATACGTTAAGCCTTGGCTGTGCGATGCTGATTGCGGGTTGCCTCATTCTCGAGTCATGGGTCGACTGGAAGATTTTAAAGATTGATGACGAGCATGTGGTCGAGAGTTTGTTGGGACTAGTGAATCGAAAACAAAAAGGGGTGTAGCGTTGAGTGATTGTCTGGAGAGATGAAATTGACCATACGAATACATTGCCGGATCTGACAGAAGAAATTGTGAGAGAAGTTGAATCACAACTTGGCGTGAAATTACCGGAAAGTTATATTCAATTGCTTCGAACTCAAAATGGAGGATTCATCGAGCAACGTGAATTATCCGTGATCCTAAACGGGCTAGACGATTCGATTGTGATTGATTCCATTATGGGCATGAGTCTACAGGAAGGACTAGTTGAATCAAAAAACCTTTTGAAAGAGTGGGGCGTTGAGGATGAACGTCTGATTGCCTTCACGGGCGATGGTCACTATTTCCTCATGTTCGATTATCGCGATGGGGTGACTCCTAAGATTGCTTTGCTAGATACGACGGCTGAAAAAATCGATGTGCTATTCGATTCGTTTGATCAATTCAATGAAGCGCTAAACGTTATCGAGACCGATTCATTCGTGGGAATAAATGAAGGGGAGACGCTGTTAGATTATGCACAGAATCTACTTTACAGTGAGGTGACGAGTGAAAAAACATTTGGTGCGAACATTTGGTTAAATTCACTAGACGTTCTCGATGTTAAAGAGTTGGTCGTGGAGCTTCTCACATGGATGGATGACGATACATTGCGCGAGACCGCAATTTCTACGATTCAAAGTACCATCATTTCACGTCGTTTGCGCCAGAAAGAGTTGATTGAGGCATTTTTCAGTTCGTTATTGAAACGTGATGATGCATACAGTAAGCAGTGCTATGAAGAGACGACATACATCTTAGAGAATGGGATTGAGCCGGATTGAAACCTAGGATTCGTATATATTATTAACGAAAAAATATGAGGGGGATTCGATGGTAGACCATGAAGTCAGACTAGAACAGATGTTGAAGGATGATGAGAAACGAAAGAGACAAATGGTGATTCCTTTAATTGGCGTCATGTTGCTCTTCTTTTTATATTTTTGGAAGACAGACATCCTCTTATTGTTACCAATGATTATCGTTGGACAAGTTCCGCTCCTGTATCACGCTTGGCATCGCAAAAAGTTACTTCTTTCATTTAATGAGAACACACGTTACCAACAACTCGTGCGGTCCGAGTTTGCATCTAAATTTGCTCAGCCGCTCCTGCTTCTCATCCTGATTGCTTGTATAGAGCTTGAATGGATTACATTACTTACGTTCATCATCGCAGCTTTTATCGGAATCCTAAGCTTGTTGATTTTAAGCGTTCGCTTCGACCGCAAGCTAAAAGAAATCGACCCGTTACACGTGACGGGTGTCGAACTCGGTCATGTCCAGCTGCAACGGAAAAAACGAAAAAGTGAAGCGCGATGAATAAACAAGAACGTCTCCCCAAAATGGTCGAACAGGATCTCGACGCCCGAGGGATCAGCACACTATTTGGCATCATCGGTCTGTTTCTCTTTCTCATTGTTTCGGTCATAAAAGGTGTCACAGTGACGACGGTTGCCTTCTCGTTCCTCGTGACCCAACTGCCGTTGCTCTATCAAGCGTGGCGACGGATGAAGTTGTTACGTACATTTAACGAAGACGAGGGATACAAACGTCTCGTCCGTCGAGAATTTCAAATCATCGTCGCCATGTTTGGGTCACTTGGTGTATTCACCTTCCTCACGTGGTTCGTATTGGATTCGATGCAAGAGCTACTCGGTGTCGCATTGATTGGCATCATCCCGCTCCTCATCTTGTACGTGTCGATGGACCGTAAACTACGTGAAGCGGACCCAGAGCACGTGACCAATCGAGAGTTACGACAAGCACATCGTAAACAGAAACTCAGCCCCTGACAGAGCGTCAGAGGCTGAGTTTTATTATGAGAACATGGAAATGAGAAAGCCACAGACGACCATGCCGATTGTATAGAATGTGAACCGGTGTCGTTCCCAAAACGAGTCATTCATCGTGTCACCGCCACATCATCAAGTGGTGTGTCGACCATCCGAACGAACGCTTCGTCCGGGTCGGTCGTTCCAGACTCGTCGAGCCAGTCTTGGAAGTCTCCTTCATATAAAACGCGTCCACCATGCAGGAAAATGACGTGGGCATCAAGTTGAGCCAAGTCATGTAACTGATGTGTGGAGATGAGACACGTCTTGCCCTCGTCAACGAGGCGTTGTAGGCGGCGCATGATTTGAATGCGGGACGCCGGGTCGACCCCACTCGTCGGCTCATCAAATAAATAGAGAGAACGTTTGATCGAAGATAAGAGCGTCACGAAGAGCCATTTCTTCTCCCCGACCGACATCTTCCCGAGCTTCATCGTCCATAAATGTTCGAACAGTTCTTGTTCGCGAGACGTCGAAAGGTTGTTCACATAAGACTCGAGTTTCTTGAAGTCTGGACGCTGCGACAGACGTCCGATGAAGTAGGCGAAGTCTTTGCCCGTCAATTCATGATGGTTGTACATGAGTTGCGTCAAATAGAGCATATCCATCGTCGGAACGAGGTCGAGTGACGCTTTGTCGACGGGAAGGGTACCCGTCATACAATCAAACAGGGTCGTCTTTCCGGCACCGTTCTGTCCAATCAAGACGTTCAATTTGTTTGGTTGTAGCGTGAACGAGACGTCATCGAGAACAGGACGTGTCGCTTTCGAATAGCGATAAGTGAGCTGGTGTACGTGCATAAGAACCTCCTAGCGTGTGATGTGTGAGACGAGACTGAAGCGTTTCAACGCAATCGCTCCGATGATGAAGTAACCAAGTACGGAAAGGAATGTCGCCCATACTCCGAACGAGAGATCGACTTGAGTCGTCAGGTGCAGCAACCCGAGCGCGAATTCATGGAGTGCATAGAACGGGTTGAGGAAGCTGAACCATTGATCAGGTGACTTGATTGCCAGTAAAAAGAGTGGGAACATCAGTATGTTCGCGAACGTCCCGAGACTCGATACTTTCACTGGAAGTGTCGTGATGGCGACACTGGCAACCGCGAACGGGATACTGCCAATCAATACGAGTAGAGACGTTGCAATCAACTTGAACGAAAAGAACCCGTGTACGAGCGTGACGACCGTTGTGAATAAAGTTAAGCTGATGGAGGCGAATAAGAGTTGCGCCAAGATGACGGCGATGACATATGTCAGTTTGTTGCCTGAGATCATCACGTACGTTTTCATCAGTCCGTATTCACGCATACGAGCGAGTTCGATGCCGACACCGTTCACATATGTAGCAAGAATAATATACACCCAGAAATAAGAGAGTCCTGGGTAGTATTCCGCTGTCGTTGCTTGACGAATATCTGAAGATGACTGCGTCAAGGCGATAACGAGTGGGATTACGAATGTCCAAATGAATGGAACTTTATCCGTGACGACAACTTTGGCATACATAAAGAAATAACTTGTGATTTGATGCATCCTGTTCCTCCGCTTGTCTATTTGATTGTTTGTATCGTTGCACAATATACGGAAGGTTATTGGAAAAAGTTTCAAAAAAATAATCCCTCATTGAACATGAGGGATAAAAGAATCACTTCACTTTGTCACGTTTCGCAATCTTGTCGCTCACTTGCTGACCGCTCAACGTCACCATCGGCATGCCACCGCCCGGATTGACGGTTCCCCCGACAAAGTAGAGGTTATGATAGAGTTCGCTCTGCTTCTTATGCTTGAAGCCACCGTTCCGATTCTTGTCGGCGACCGTTCCATAAATGGCACCTCGGTCCGATCCGTACGTCCGCTCGATATCATGAGGCGTCCATACGTCACGCGTCACCGTATGTTCACGCAAACCATCGAGACCCATTCGTTCCAATTTGTCGAGTACACGTTCTTCAAAAGCGGCGTACTCTTCTTCCGTGAACGGCACATTCTGAATATACGGAATGTGTGGCAAGATTTTGATGTTCTCATGTCCTGGTGGCGCTTGGGTCGGGTCGGTCTTGTTGACGTTGACGAGGTAAATCGTCGGATCGTCCGGAAGTTCATGTTTCTCAAAAATTTTATCCATCTGTTCATGCAAATTTTCGGAGAAGAAGAAGTTATGGTGCGCGAGTTGAGGATAGGCTTTCTTCACCCCGAGATGGAGGACGAATCCGGAGCTCGCCGGTTCATATTTATCGACGAGTTTGTCGACGTACTGTTTGTCGGCGTCGACCATCTTCTGATAGAACGGGATGACTTCCATGTTCGAGACGAAATAATCAGCGGAACGGAGACGTCCGTCTTCGAGCTCGATGGCGGTCACTTTCTCATTCACCGTATGTGCACGAACCACGCCTTCTCCGGTATGTAGCTTCACACCGATCTCTTCGGCGAGCTTCGTCAAGCCTTCCGCGAGCTTATGGGTGCCGCCTTCGACATACCAACAGCCTTGGGCATATTGCATGTAAATCATCATATTGAGGACGGCCGGTGCGTTATACGGAGACGACCCGACATATTTGACGTAATACGACAGCATATCACGAAGATGTGGATTGCTGATGCGCTTCTTGATGGCGCTATACATCGTCGACGTCAAATCGAATCCGAATAGGGTCGGGAAGATGCCCGTTTTCATGACGGCTTCTAATGGGGATTCAAACCCTTCGGCCAAGTATCCCTTCTCGGTCGTCTTATAGATGCGCGCTGCGTAATTCAACAGTTCACGATATTCTTGCATGTCTTTTCGAGAGAGGGAAGGGTTTGCCCGCTGCATCTGTTCGAGGTCATGGTAAAGGTCGAGGACGGTATCGTCCGGGAAGAACGAGCGCCATTCGAGCTCAAGTCGTTTGATGGATACATAGTCTTCCATCCGTTTCCCGCTTCCACGGAACAGTTTGTCGAAGATGTGAGGCATCGTTAAAATCGAGGGTCCGAGGTCGAAGCCGAATCCGTCTTGTTCGAGACGATTCACTTTCCCGCCGATGTGATCGTTCTTTTCGTAGAGTGAGACGTCGTAACCTTTTTGAGCGAGTGAGATGGCCGCTGACAAGCCGCCGAGCCCTCCGCCGATGACGATGACCGACTTTTCCACTGATGGCATATATTCGCCGCCTTTCCGAAGTGTTATTTTCAAAAAACAGAATGAGTGCTACCTCTTCTATTCCCGTTTCCAAATGAAACGAACATGCTTTTACGGAT
Organism: Exiguobacterium sp. s181; assembly: GCF_018617125.1. Taxonomy (GTDB): domain Bacteria; phylum Bacillota; class Bacilli; order Exiguobacteriales; family Exiguobacteriaceae; genus Exiguobacterium; species Exiguobacterium profundum. Next base: position 42,666 of record NZ_JACSJM010000005.1, on the reverse strand, counting down.
TTGCCACATCCACAAAGATGTCATCCCTGAACCGACAAAAGTTATGTATAGTAAGGGAACAGAGACTGAACGAAAGTAGGAATCTAAGATGATCGTAAAAACAATCACACTTCACTTTGCGAACGGGGATGAAATCACGATCCCGTTTGATGAGATTGAATCGTGTCGAATGCATGATATTCAAGACGGGATGCGTGTTGCGGCGGATGGACAATTGATCAAAGAAAAAGTGATGCATGGACTCGACCTCGTATTGAAGGATTCGGCGAATCAATTGGAATGGACTGGCGAGGGTGGACCGTTTGACCGCATCCTAGGTATGTCGGATTTACAACATCTCGCCTTCGAGTTTGAAGGGATGCGAGAAAAGTCATACCGCATCGCATGGCATGATTTAGAGGCGGTGCAAAATGCTTACCAGACGACAACTGAAGAAAATGGGAACTTACACGTGCACGTTCGAGTTTCGTAAAAATAGCCTCTCGCAATATATGCGGGAGGCTTTATTCGTTTGACTTCACACCGCCGGCAACAAGTGGTCCTTCATAAGTGATCGTATAGATAATCCGGGCGATGTCTTCCGCTGTCTCTTCCGAAGACGGATTGTTCAACCACTCGTAGATGACGCCCATGTGCGCTGAAGACAGATAGGCGACGAGATATGGAGGTGGGACCATCATCTTATCCGGATTAAACAAGGTTACAGGCGAGCGCTGAAACAAGGCAGCTTGCATAAACTTTCGAAGTTTTGCCTGGAACGTCGGGTCTCCGTTCGGTCCGAGGAGTGGCTTCATGATGATTTGGTTGTCTTCGATGAAGCGAATGAACGGAATGAGGTAATGGTACGAGTTGTCGGTCCGTTCGTCTCCGAAGATGTGCGGCAACTGATGAATCAATTTCTGTTCGGCTTCCTCAAAAATTTCATCGACACATTTCTCCATCAACTCGAACTTATCCACATAGTGGCTATAAAAGGTGCCCCGATTGATACCTGCCCGTTCGGTCAACTGTTTGACGGTGACGGCTTCAAATCCCCGTTCTTCTATAAGGCTGAAGAAGGCATCTTTGATCAATTTCTTCGTCCGGATGACGCGTAAATCGGTTTGTTCCATATTATTTCTCCTTTTCCTCAACACATTCAGACCATCTGTCGGAAAACCGACACGATGCCCGATATTGACGATTGTTGCTACCGTGAACGGGGTCTATACTGAACTTATAAACCAACACGGTGTCGATTATCTTGAGTATACACGATGAGGCGCCGAAAAGGAGTGACAGAAATGAACATTCAACTGCAACGCGTCGACAAGTCATTCGGTGACCAACTCGCCATCGACAACATCGACTTCACCATCCCATCCGGAGAGATTTGCTGCTTACTCGGACCGTCTGGATCGGGGAAGACAACGCTCATCCGACTCATGATTGGCGCCCTCGCACCGGACAAAGGAAGTGTCCACATCGGCGAAACGAAGATGCCAAACATGGACATGCTCCAACAAATCGGATTTATGCCGCAGAACGATGGCTTGTACGAAGACTTGTCGGCCGAGGCGAACCTCGCCTTCTTCGGGTCGATTTATAAGTTAGGGAAAAAGGCGCTCCAAGAACGCATCACCGAAGTGCTCAACCTTGTCGATTTAACGAACGACCGGAATAAGCTCGTCCGCAATTTTTCAGGCGGGATGAAGAAACGCCTGTCCTTGGCTATCGCCATTTTGCATAAGCCGGACGTGTTGTTTCTTGATGAACCGACAGTCGGAATCGATCCGATCTTACGCCGTCAAATTTGGGGTCAGTTTCAAGTGATTCGGAGGGAAGGGACGACCATCATCGTCTCGACGCACGTCATGGATGAAGTGCTCGAATGTGATCGAGCCGCGCTCGTCTATAATGGACGGTTGATCGCCTATGACCATGTGCAAGATTTGCTCGACCAGACCGAGAACGGTCGCGTCGAAGAACTGTTCTTGATTGCTGGGAAAGAGGAGGTGGGTGACCATGCGTAACTTAGCAAAGCGTGTCATCTTTCAGACGTTGAATGATAAACGAAGCGTCGCCTTGATTTTGATTGCGCCACTTCTCATTTTGACACTCGTCTACTTCTTACTCGGGGACTCGGATTATGTGCCGACTGTCGTCCTGGACGACAATGCACCCGAACAGCTCGTCAATGCGTTTGAAGACGAGACGCTCGAAGTGGAACAGGCATCGTTCGATGATCCAAAAGTATATATCGAAGACAATGAACATGTCGATGCCGTGTTTGAAATGAATCAAGAAGGAACGACCATCACGTTACGCGAACCTTCGACGAAGTCGTCGAAGGCGGTTGGTGAGATTCAAGATGCGTTGACGACGCTCAATCCTGCAGCCGAGATCGATACGTCATTCGTCTACGGGGAAGAAGGACAGTCGACGTTCGATTCGTTCGGGTTTGTCTTCCTATCCCTCTTCTCGTTCTTCTTCGTGTTCATCCTATCGGCGATGGCACTCGTCAAAGAACGGAGTGGCGGTACGCTCGAACGACTGTTGATGACTCCGATCAAGCGAGGGCAAGTCATTTTAGGATATACACTCGGGTACGGGACGTTTGCGGTCGTCCAGTCGATTTTCATCGTGCTCTATTCGATTTATGTACTCGGTCTGTCTTCGCTCGGGAATATGGCGTGGGTCATGTTGACGATGCTACTCATGGCGGGTACGGCGGTGCTCTTTGGGGCGACCATCTCGGTGTTTGCCCGATCGGAACTACAAGTCGTACAGATGATTCCGTTCACTATCATCCCGCAAGTGTTCTTCTCGGGACTCATCCCGCTCGACTTGATTCCATATGGTCTCGGGAACTTGAGTTACGTCATGCCAATCTTCTACGGAGCGACAGCGATCAAGGAAGTCATGATTTACGGTAGTGGCTTCTCAGGCATCTGGATGTATTTACTCGGTTTGATTCTCTATGCAGGTGTCTTGTACCTCTTGAATATGCAGGCGCTCGTGAAGTATCGGGGGCATTGAGTTATATAAAAGTTAGCGAAGGATGTGGTACTTATAGAGCGCCATGGCTTTTTGTTCATCCATAAAAAAAGCACTCGGACGATTGTCCGAAATGCTCATTAGCGTTTGAGTAACAACATCACGCCGGTCACGAATAATGCGATTCCGCTCGCGAGTCTAACTTGTTTGCACGTCACGTTCTTTCACCCCTACATTTCCTCATCGTTTTGCTTTAGCGACACGTTTTGGTGTTTTCGACATTTCTTGATAAATCGAAAGAATCTCGGTCCCGTAATTTCCTTTCGGCTGCATGGCCCATTTTTGGTGAAGAGATGGCCACGTTTTCGCAGAGCCTCGCTTGACGAGATGGAAGCGTGGGTCGACTTGTTTCGTGTTCAGTGCATCGTTTGAAGCGTATGCTTTTAGATGCTGAATTTGAGCAGTCACCCCTTGTTGTGGGGAACGGAAAAAGTGACCTTTTACACCATTTCCAGTCGTCCCGATTCCAGAGTAGTTATGCTGCTTCGGAAGGACATCGCCACCGTAACGGAAATAACCGGTCTCTTTCAATGCTTGTGCGAATGCGACATCCCCACGAACACCTTCCTTAGCACCGATGATGACGAAGAGTTTCGCCAAATCTTCGACAGACGTTTTCGCGAGTCGGACATCACGAGGATTCTTCTTTTTTACGTAATCCGCCATTTGTTGCGGAGTCAAAGCCGATACTCCCATAATAGCACGATTCTGCTTCTTCGAGGCCGCCTCAACGATTGATGCGGTCGAGAGAAGAGAAGATGTGATCAGCAGAAATGCGATCATCAAGCTAAACACTTTTTTCATCATATGTACCCTCCTAAACGAATCCTATCCATTGAGAAATAATACCATATTAGGATTAAATTTTAATTTCAGATTTATTTATGAAGGGAATGAGAAATTAAAAAAGCCGCTCTGAATCAATTCATTCAGAACGGCTTTTCCTATTAATTCGCTTGTTTCAACTCTTCAACAGTTGCTGCATTGTCATCGAACTTCCGTACATCCACGCGTTTCACGAAAAATGCTAAAACGAGTGCCAAGAGGTTCATCCCAAGTGCAACGTAAAATGAATATTGAATCCCAGATAAGAGGGCTTGCTGAGTGATGGCACCCATCGAGCTCTCAGTGAGTGTCGCAGGATCGACTCCTGTCATCAATGATTCAGCTTCCGTACGTGTTACCGAGTTCATGATGGTCACGAGTACTGCCGTACCGATTGCACCGGATACTTGTTGGGCCGTGTTGTTGATGGCCGTTCCGTGTGGATTGAGGCGAGTCGGCAATTGGTTCAGTCCATTAGTCATGATGGGCATCATGACCATTGACATCCCAAACATACGCAACGTGTACGTCAAGACGATGTACGTATACGTCGAGTCAAGTTGGACGTTTGCGAGCATGTACGTCGATACCGCGGTGATTGTCAATCCGGTAAGTGCCAATAATTTTGGCCCGAATCGGTCAAACAGTTTACCCGTGATCGGCGACATGATTCCCATGATGATCGCACCAGGAAGAAGCATGAGCCCTGAATCGAGTGGGGAGATACCACGTACGCTTTGGACGTAAGCCGGTGTCAAAATCATACCAGAGAACATCGCGACCGCGTTTACCATCGCAATGACTGACGCGAGTGCGAACATCGGATGTTTGTAAGCACGCAAGTCGAGCAATGGTTTTTCCATATGGAGCTGACGATAAATGAATGCGATCAACGAGATGGCACCAACGATCATCGTCGCCAAGACGATTGGGTTATCCCAGCCGTCCGAGCTTGCTGAACTGACACCGTACAAAATACCACCAAATCCGAGCGTCGATAAGACGAGTGACAAGTAATCGAGTGACTGGTCTTTGTTTTGGACCATGACGTTTTCTGCTTTCCAAACAGCGAGCGCGAGACCGATGATGGCGAGCGGTAAAATCATTTCGAATAAGACGCGCCAATCATAGTACTCGACGATATAACCTGAGAGTGTCGGTCCAATCGCAGGAGCTGAAATCATGACAAGTCCGAAAATCCCCATCGCCATCCCCCGTTTTTCACGTGGGAAGCTGACGAGCATGACGTTCATGAGGAGTGGTCCCATTGTCGAGGCGCCGACGGCCTGAATCATCCGACCAGTCAACAACCAGCCGAAGTTCGGCGAGAAGGCCGCGATCGCCGTACCGATGGCGAAGATACTCATCGAGGTGATGAACAAGCTTCGGTTAGAAAAACGAGTGATCAAATAGGCGGATGCCGGGACGAGTACACCTGTCACGAGCATAAAGCCTGTCGCGAGCCATTGAACGGTCGAGTAGTCTGCAATCTCGAGGTCGACCATGATCGATGGGAGCGCAACGTTGAGTAATGAGTTGTTTAAAAATGCGATAAACGCACCCGCAAAGAGGACCGCCAGCATAACGTAAGGCGGTTTCTTTTGGAATTCTGGTTTCATATGGATGGCTCCTTTATTTTCTAAATAGTTATGTGTTGGTAAGTGTCGATGAAATGATTTTATACCCGTTGTATAAATAAAGCAACCATTTTGTACTATTAGTCTAAAATGGTTTTCGGTGCTATAGTAAAGGTACAAACCAGACAGAACGGAGCCATGTAAGAATGAAAGAGAAAAAAAGAAAAGTCGCCGATATTGCCATGTCTCTCTTCATCGAAAATGGAGTGCAACACACATCGGTGCAAGAGATTATCGACCGTGCCAATATCTCCAAAGGGACGTTTTATAACTACTTCTCATCGAAGACGGATTGTGTCGCCAGTATCCTCGAGAACTTACGATATGATGCAGGGCAACGCCGGATTGAGATGCAGATGGGGCGCGATAAACGAGATCGTGACGTCTTCATCGAGCAAATCTCGATATTGATTCAATTGAACGAAGAACGGAATTTGCATGCGTTATTTGAATCGATCATGTCGTCAAACGAGAATGAATTGAAGAAACTTGTTCTTCAACATCGCATTTATGAGATTGAATGGATTGCGATGCGTTTAACGGAAATTATCGGAGAGGCTGTCAGACCGTATTCGATGGAATTAACGGTGCTCTTCAACGGAATGTTGCAACATATCTTGTTCACGAACCGGATCACGAATGCCGCTTACTCTCCTCAAAAAATCGTAAGGAGTTTATATGCGTACGTAGAACTGATTGCTGCACGAATGATAGAGACAGGGGAGCACGTCTTGAACCCGGTTACGGTCGAGCAAATGCGGGGGACGACAGATAAACACCTAGTCACAATCGAAGAATTGATCGAGATGGCTGCTCGTATCGAAGAGCATGTCGAGATGACGGAAGAACAGCGTGATTTGTTCGATGCGATTTCGTTCGAGCTCAAACAAGAGCGTCTTCGAAAAATCGTGTTAGAGCAATTGTTGAAGCCGTTCCAGCGTCTATTTAAAGGCGTGACGGGCGAAACAGAGGTGCAAAAGTTTACGAATCTTGTGTGGTTGTATACGCGGACACATTAAGGACAAAAATTTCCCGATACAGTAATATAGAAGAAACAAGGAATGGAAGAAAGAATCAAAAAGTTTCCTCGAAAAAGAATTGATTCCTACAAATCCATACGCTACAATCAAATTACCGAAAGCGCTTTCGGGAAGAGGGGAATGACATGGGTACGATTTATGATTTAGCCAAAAAAACAGGATTCTCGATCACGACAGTGTCCAAAGCGTTGAACAATTACAAAGACGTGAGTGACAAGACGAGAGCGAAAATTCTTCAAGCCGCTGCTGAGATGGACTACTTGCCGAACGCACATGCCCAGTCGTTATCGACGAAAAAATCATGGGCGATTGGGGTCATGTTCTCAGAAGCGAATGAAGTCGGGATGAAACACCCGTTCTTCAACGGGATCATCGAAAGTTTTCGTCACGCGACAGAGGAGCAAGGCTACGATTTGATTTTCGCCTCGCGAAATCTACGCAATCGTGACATGAGTTACCTCGAACATTTTAAACACCGTGCGGTCGACGGCATCGTCGTCATCTGCTCGGACCGAATGGATGAGCAAGTTCAAGAGCTCATGCGAAGCGACATCCCAATCGTCGTCGTCGATATGGACAGCGCTAACTGTAGCGTCGTCTATTCCGATAACATCGAAGGGGCGCGTCTCGCCGTGAATTATCTCTATGAACTCGGTCACCGAAAAATTGCCCACATCGCTGGGGATGAAACGATTGACGCCGGAGCGGCGCGAATCAAAGGATATGAACTTGCGATGCAAGAGCTGGACCTTCCGATTCGACCGGGCTACCTCGTCAACGCCGGTTTCTTCTCGGTTGAGGAAGGCAAGCAAGCGATGGAACGATTGCTTGAACTAGACGATCAACCGACTGCAGTCTTTGTGGCCGGGGATCAAATGGCAATCGGTGTAATCGAAGCCATTCACGAACACGGTCTTCATGTCCCGAATGACATCTCTGTCATCGGATATGATGACATTGAAATGATACAATACATCACGCCGAAACTGACCACGATTCGCCAAGATACGGATGAAATCGGGGAAGCGGCAGCAGAACTTTTACTCGAACAAATGACCGCGAAAGAGCGACTCACCGAACGTCGCATCATTCCGGTACGCTTAGTCGAACGGGCATCCTGTGCACCGGTCAAACAGTGATTTATAGCCAATGATATTTCGAAGTCGCTCTCTTTTCTTCAGTGGATGGAGAGGGGAGCGCGATTTCGAAAGTCATTTTTTAGAGAAAATCGAAACCGCTTTCGATAATTATCCACTCTTTTTGCAAACGCTCTCTACTATTACTTATAAAAAAGGATGGGAACAACACATGCGTAAACTTGTTAGCTTACTTACCATGAGCCTTGGTGTGCTGGCTTCCTCGGCTATACCATGTCGGTGTTCACGCACCGGGTCGTTGTGACATGAACGAAGCGGTACGCGCCGTGCACCGCATCTTGTTGTCGCACGGAAAAGCGGTCGAATTGTTGAAGCGAGAGATGACATCCACGACCCCGATCGGCATCACGCTCAACTTGTCACCGATCTACGCGAAGACGGATTCGGCGAATGACCGCCTTGCGATGAACAATGCCGACGGATATTCGAATCGTTGGTTCCTCGATCCGGTCTTTAAAGGCCAGTATCCGGTCGACATGATGAACTTGTTCTCTAAATATGTGCATAACTTCGATTTCATCCAATCGGGTGATATGGAGACAATCTCGACAGCTTGCAATTTCTTCGGCATTAACTTCTACAGCCGTGGCATTGTCAAGTTCAATGCAGCAAATGATTTCTTGAAGGCAGACGCTTACTCGGATTACGAGAAGACGGGCATGGGCAGGGATATCGCCCCGAACGAATTCAAAGACCTGATCCGTCGTTTACGCGCCGAGTATACTGACCTTCCCATCTACATCACAGAGAATGGCGCCGCATTTGACGACGTGCTGGAAAATGGCGAAGTCCATGACGATAATCGGATCGACTACGTCCGCCAGCACCTCGAAGCCGTTTCTGACTTGAACGATGAAGGCATGAACATTCAAGGCTACTACCTCTGGTCGCTCATGGATAACTTCGAATGGAGCTTCGGATACGAGAAACGCTTCGGAATCCTCTATATCGACTTTGAGACACAAGAGCGTATCTGGAAAGATAGCGCGAAGTGGTGTGCTGGTGTCATCGCCGACCATAAAGCCAAACACGCGGATAGCGTCGAGGCGTAACATGCATCCATCCCTGCCGCTACGGGGATGGATTTTTTGTGTGCATTTTATCTGTTACGGGAACTGTAAGAGGGGAGGGATATTCATGAAACGAGAATTTTCGACATACGAAGTAACAGGCTATGACGACCAAGGGAAGATCAAGTTCATTCATTTGAGAGAAGGGGAGTTCGTGTTGCCTATTGAGATCAAAGGGGACGATTTACGCAAAATCAAGAAGATGATGGAGCTTAATCCAGGAGTGACCGTGATTGTCCATGCGGCGATTGATCAGAGACGGATGCGGTTGTTAGAGGTCGACGGATACTCACTCCGAAAAGAAGAGACTTGACACTCCCACGATTAAAACCGTGGGATTCTGAAGTGCTTGTGCGAGCGCAGTCCATTTCTGTTTTGCTCAAGCCTTCAGATGAGGGTGTGCCATCACCCCTCCTGAGACAGACCGTATAGGTTCTCAGGCTGGTGGACTGTTACCATCCACCACAGGTCGTTGCAGGTGCGTCCACCTGATGTTTTAGCGTCTTTTGCATGACGACAGGCATCGTTTTACCGGTCATATGTTTTCATGACCGAACCGTATACGATTTTCAAGGGGCGATGGACGCAGGCGTTTTAGAGACTTGTTCTTGTCTATGGGATAAGTATACCCGAACGTCGGATGTAAAAATATCCGAACTCACTCTCATCCCATGCCTAAAGGCGGGCTATGAACGATATGGGCTTTCCCGTTCGTAAAATCTGTAAAACGCCAGCACCTCATACAGGGCTGGCGTTTGTTTATATTGGTCACCACTAAGCACCGAGGTACATCTCACGATTCGCTGGTGGCGACTTGATTAGATTGACTGATCCGTCTGACCCGTTTCAAAACATCCCGCTTCGGTAAGTCCGGGTAATCCCTCTGTATGCGTTCGACGCAGAAGACGATTGTTTCCGTGCGTAACAAGTGAACAATCTGTTGATCAATCGAATCGAGCTCGAGTGGCGTCTTTTCTTTCAAATCCTCCCGGTTTATCCAAAACGATGTACCGAATACGTGCACGAATACAATCGCCATGACAGTGAGCGTCGATAAATCGATAGACGGAAAGAGAGTCAGTACGACGTATAGACTGATTCCGCTCACGATTCCATGAAGAATGCTGTCGAGTAGACGCGGTATGTTCGTATGAACAAACGAACGTAATGCTCCCGTTAACGCATCAACGAAAAAACTGAGGATTGTCGACAACAGATAGAAACAACCGAGCATAGCGAGTGTTGATAAGACCGGGAACGATGTGTCTTCAAGTAAATAGATGAGAATCCAATCGACGGCAAGTAGTGGTAGTGGGGTGAGGGCGAGCGCTAGAATGGACGCGCCCCATCCGAGGCCTGTCACAACCTTCATGAGATGTGAGCCCGATACCGTCCGAGCGCGATGAATGCAGCAATCAGACAGACCATATGTAGCACGACCCCGATGAGCATGGCGTACGGGATGATGGACTGGAAGCCAAGACCGAATGCGAGGGTGGCACTCGATAAGATGATGAAGCTCGCTGTATAATTTCGGACGATTGTTTTCTGCTTCTTCATATGTACCACCGAGTATCCCGCAATGAGTAAAAAGACGGGAGACAACATGATGGGGTAAACCGATTGAAGCAACAATCCGATTAATCCCGATAGACCTGCGATAAAGGCGAATATAGAAGGGTAAAATGCTTTCAAATTTCCAACTCCTTAACTCTTTTTCCTAAATATAACAGCCCTTTTCATTGCTGAGAAGGGCTGTCGTTTTTGTTTCAGGCATATCTCTTTCATTCGTCAATTGTTGAAAAAAGTCGAACGATTCATTGCGAGAATATTCGGAAAATGTGAAACAATATAAAAAGAGATTGCGTATAAGAAAGGTGGGTCCTGTAAAGAAAGGGTGTTTGTTAAGTGAACAATCAAAATCGATTTGTACAAGAGGATACATGGTGGAAGTCATCACTTCGAATAAAATATACCTCGTTTGCGTTCATACTCATGGCTCTTGCCGTGTCATACTTTGAAGGTAATGTATGGTTGACAGTTCCACTCATTGTTGTCGGAATCGCGATGATTGGGATAGATGTTAGCAAGTATCAGAAACATCGTACGCATGAAAGCGAAAAAATTAAAGTCAAGTCTCTAAAATGGGAGCTCATATATGATTTAGTGGATTCAGCAATCCTCATTGTGATCACGGTGGCGCTTCTCATTATGCAAGTTGACACATTGACAATTTTTGTTGTTCTCACCTTGTGGATGGTGTTCGGTCAGACTTTCCAAAGACAGTTTGGAGAACGCATGCCTTTGATGGATCAATCCGAGAAACAACGGTTGAAGAGATGAATGAACGCATAACGCAAGAAAAAGCATGGAAGCGTTTATTCGACCAATGGATCTTCGGCATATTTGGAACATTAGTGGTACTCATGTTTCCTATCAGTTTATGGACGGATGACCTTACATGGGGTGTGCTGTATATCGCCTGCACACTCATTCCGCTGAACATGTTATATGTGAAGCGTTATCAGATGCGTCTGGGGTTTCAACCAGAGTTGAAAGGGTTATATCGTCGTCAGCTTGCTCGGGACGGGATCAACAGTGTTGCCTTTTTTCTCGCATTGAATCATCAATTATTGTTCACATCAAACGTGGCGTATGTATGTGTCACGGTTTTCATCGTAGGCGCGATGTTATGGACATGGAACGTGGAGGCGCAGACAAAACGACAAGATGTAGAGTGTATCAACTTTAACAAGGAGGCGATATAAGTGGAGCAAGACGTAAAGTGGATGCGACGAATGCGACGGTATGCCGTACCCATCTTGATTCTTTATGTCACGGCCGTCATTGTCGCTCTCTTATTAGATAAAATGTGGCTCATTCCCATCATGGGTTCGGTCTCCTTAATCATCGTCGTGATGGGTTTTCAAGAGATGCGTATCATGTGGCGAATGACAAAACATCCGAAGGCGCATCGAATGCTTATATTCCAATACGTATTCGAATGGGTGGATGCGATTTTGTTGACGGCGCTCATGGTGACACTTCTGACAGCGGAAGATTTTGGTCTCGTGATAGGTCTCTTTTTTGGGATATGGGGAGTACTCAGTCCGATTCGGCAGAAGTGGTTCACGAAGCAACTTAAACAAATCGATCCGGAATTACCGACGTATGAGGAAGTGATTGAAGGGAGTGTCGCACATGAATCGTCAAGTTGAACTTACAGTCGCGCATGCTAAACAATTTGATCGATTCTTTGGCTGGCCGGTACTCGTCATATTCCTCATTTCGTTCATCACCATGTTACGGATACAGGCGACGTGGGTCATCCCGGTCATGTTGGTCGTATCCATTGGCATGGCTTATAAAGGATATATGGAATATCGAGTCATTCGCCCTTTTGCCGAACATCAAAACGTCGTTCGGGTGTTGCGATATCGACTCGTTGACTGTTGGATTAGTGCTGTTTCGTTATTTGTGCTCTTCATCCCGATGTATGTGAACGAAGATGCCTTCATCCTGACCGGTGGGATCGTCGCCCTTTGGGGGTTGACGAAATCGTATCGAGAGAAGAAGTGGGAAGAGCGAATCCATACGCATCAGTCAGGATTACCAACGTATGAAGCGATACTAGAAAGCGAGGGAGCCATATGGAACCATCACCAAAAGTAAAAGCGCAAATCGACACGATTCTAAAAGTAGACCGCTTGACTAAATGGGGTGTCGGCATCATCGGAATCGGACTCGTCGTCAGTTTTTTGATTTATGCCTCGTATTGGACACTCTCAGATGGTGTCGTCACGGGAACATTATATGCGGTGCTCGCCGCAATCTTAACAGGTATTTTTATCCAATATCGGATGTGGTTGCGCTTTGTGACGAATCAGACGGCACGTAACCTCTTATCGTTCAAGATGATGGCACATACGCTCGCTTTGACGGGTGTCGGGATTTACGGACTCTTTTACTTCACGAGTGAAACGACAGGTCCACAATCGTTCCGTATGTTCCTCCTTTCGCAACTGACGTTTTTCGGGATTGAATACTTGGCGAAGCGGTTCGACCGCGTCATTCAGTCTTACGATGAAAACTATTTGACGGATCAAGATTTAAAAGAAATTCGTGAGGTCCGTGAATACGAGAAGGAGCAACGTCGTGAACAAGCGTGATCAGATGAGAGAGCTTGTCAGAGTGGAAACTGAAAAGAATGGAGTCTTCACTTTTCTGTCGTGGATGATCTGTATTGTGCTGTTTGTTGCGACTGAAAAAGGATGGGTGTCAGCAGGAACTGTTCTTTTGATTGGTCAATTTGCGGGTCTATTTGCGATTAAAAAATCTTGGAAGAAAGAAACGATTCAATTGAAGTATTTAACGAATCGAGACGCCAAACGTCACATACACTTGATGTCGATTTTTAATTTTTTGACGTTCCCGATTTTGCTCATCCTCATGTTCGGATGGGTAACGAAACAAATTGAGACACCTTACTTTATTGGGTTGATGGTCACTGGAGGTGTCATATCCGTCATCGGTCATAAATGGTACGAGCGATATATGGTTCGTCTTGATGAGAACTACGTCACGGAACGTGAATTAAGAGAAGAACAAAAATGGGGGGGCGCGTGACTCACTCGAGAAAGTAGGAAGATGAAGTGAGGATTGCGACATATAATATTTGGAATCATGACACGTCATGGCAAAAACGAATCGATGCGATTTGCCAAGAAGTGAAACGAATCGACGCGGATTTGATTGCACTGCAAGAAGTCCGTTCTTATGAAAAAGGCAGTGTAGCTCATGATATTGCGGAAGCAACGGGTTATCCGTTTTGCGTCTTTCATCCTTACCCCGACTCACCGGACGAAGGACTCGCTTTTTTGAGTAATATTCCTTTGTCTTCAGTTGAAGCGATTTGGGCAGAGGATGTGGAAGAGTCAAACTATTGTGCGACTCGAGTGACGCTTACGTTCGGCGGTCAGGAATGGGGCATCACGAATGTGCATCTGAACTGGCACTCTTCTTCGATTCGAGAATGCCAGATGAAAGTGGTACGAGACTGGTTAAGCAAGGGGCGCCAAAAGGCGATTGAAGTGTTGTGTGGAGATTTCAATGATCATCCTCGATCGAATATCTATGATGATGTATCAGATGCAGGGTGGCTGGACGTGACGACGTTTGTTGGCGAAGAGGCACGCCCGACGTTAGACGTAAAGCACAATCCGTACCTACAATCTTCTCATCTCGAGCAGCCTGAACGATATGATTGGATTCTGGTACGTTCGGAATGTAGTGAACTCGAGGTTCAGCATATCGATATATTCGGCGACATGCGGACGAGTAGGGATGTTGTACCGAGTGATCATTACGGTGTGATGGTTGACTTCACCCTGAATTAAAAAGGAGGATGTGCGATTGCGCATCCTCTTTTTATTTGAATAATCGAGCGATGAACCCCACACATGCCGCAAAGGGAAGAAGGAGAAGAAGTCCGAGCCATTGATTGCGCCAAACGACAAACCAGAAAGCGGCTTGCAGACATAGGATGCCGACTGCGGCAAAAATCACGAAAAAGAATGCTTTCTTACGGGTGGAGCGGTCACCCCACCATTCCTTGAAATAAGGGAAACTGCAGAGAAAAGCCATAGCCATAAAGAAAATCGCAGGAAACAACATGACATCCCCTAACGTGCTATTGCCTTCAAATTCGAGCCACCTGGATAAGACGGATAACAGAATGCCGATCAATAGGAAGATTCCACCCATGTGTTTCCCCTCGTTTCTTTACTCGTTACTTGTATCATGCCCGTTCTCTCCCTACTCGAAAACCTGATGGATTGATGGCTTTTTAGTGAAAGTGGTGACTTTTACATGAACGGTAAAAAAGTATTTAGCGACTACTTTAACAATTTCTCTATCCAACACGCCTTGTACTCGATAGCATGAAAGCGTATCTGGAGAAACGGCTAGATATGAAGTGGAAGCGCCAGAACTCTGCGGAGTTGACGAGGACGAAGGTGATCGAGATTTCGGCGGATGCCTTCCAGTCGCGTGTCACGACTGAGAGAGTCTTGATAAAACGTTCGGGTGACCGGGCGGACAAAACGAGACTTGATGACATCACTCAAAAAAGCCCGTTTCCTTTTTCGAGAAATCGAAGAATAGAGGAGATTTGTTTATGTGTGGAATCGTAGGAATGATTGGACAAGTTGGAACGAAAGAGATTTTATTGAAAGGGCTTGAAAAGCTCGAGTATCGTGGCTATGATTCAGCAGGAATTGCCTTAGTCGGTGAAAACGTTCGTACGTTCAAAGAAGTGGGACGGATTCAAGCACTCCGTGACATTGTACCGGCTGATGCTGAAGGAACAATCGGAATCGGCCACACACGTTGGGCGACACACGGGGTACCGAGCGTGCCGAACGCCCACCCGCATCAGAGCACGACAGGACGTTTCACGCTCGTGCACAACGGCGTGATCGAGAACGACGAACAATTGAAAGCCACGCTCGACGTCCCGTTCCTTTCGGAGACGGACACGGAAGTCATCGTCCAGCTCATGGAGAAACACTTCGTCGAGCTCGGCGACGTCGAGGCGGCGTTCCGCAAGACGCTCTCGGACCTCCACGGTTCGTATGCGATCGCGATGATCGACTCAGAGGACAAAGAGCGCCTCTATATCGGGAAGAACAAGTCACCGCTCCTCGTCGGAATCGGTGACGGCACGTTCAACGTCGTCGCATCAGACGCGATGGCGATGCTCCAGGTGACAGATCAGTACCTCGAGCTCCACGATGGTGAGATCGTCATCCTCACACGTGAGTCGGCGACGATCAAGACGCTCGACGGCGAAGTACTCGAGCGTGCACCATACACGGCCGAGATTGATGCGTCAGACATCGAGAAGGGCACGTACGCGCACTACATGTTGAAAGAGATGGACGAGCAGCCGGCCGTCATCCGCAACATCATCCAGCATTACCAGAACGAGAACGGTGAGATCGAACTCACGGAAGGCGTGCGTGAGCTCGTGTCAGAAGCGGACCGGATCTATATCGTCGCATGTGGGACGAGCTATAACGCGGGACTCGTCGGAAAAGACATTTTAGAACGCATCGCCGGCATTCCGACAGAAGTGCACGTTTCTTCTGAATTTGGCTATAATATGCCGCTCTTAAGTGAACGTCCGTTGTTCGTCTTCTTATCACAATCCGGTGAGACGGCGGACAGCCGTGCCGTGCTCGTCGAAGTGAAGAAACGCGGATACAAAGCGCTCACCATGACGAATGTACCGGGATCGACGCTCTCACGCGAAGCGAATGAGACGATGCTCCTCCATGCAGGACCAGAGATCGCGGTCGCCTCGACGAAAGCGTACACGGCGCAAATCGCCGTTCTCGCGATTCTCGCATATGACATCGCCCGTGCGACAGGGAAAGAATTGCCGTTTGATCTCATGCCGGAGCTCGCCCGTGTCGCGACCATCATGGACTCCATCATGGCGCAAAAAGAGTTATTCGAAGACCTTGCGGAACGTTATTTGAAGACGACACCGAACACGTTCTTTATCGGTCGTGGACTTGACGCTTCTGTCTGTCTCGAAGGAGCGCTCAAAGTAAAAGAGATTTCGTATATCCAAGCGGAAGGGTACCCAGGTGGGGAACTGAAGCACGGATCAATCGCCTTGATCGAAGGCGGGACACCGGTCATCGCGCTCATCTCACAACCGAAGACGAACTTGAATATTCGTGGAAATGTTAAAGAGGTCGTCGCCCGTGGCGCGAACGCCTGTATCATTTCGATGCAAGGCGTGGAACATGAGAATGATGACTTCATCTTGCCGCACGTCGAGCCACTCTTGGCACCGCTCATTAACGTCTTACCGGTTCAGTTGATGGCATATTATGCGGCGCTCGCCCGCGGCTGTGACGTCGACAAGCCACGGAACTTGGCGAAATCGGTGACGGTCGAATAAACTGAACATAGTGTAAGGCACCTTTCTTCAGGAGAGGTGCTTTTTACTACTTGCCGATATCTTTGCCAACAAGCAAAATAGTAAGATAAGTAAGCGGTTCCAACTTATGATTAGATAAAGATAAGCGACGAAAGAAGGGCTGACATGAACGTATACATTGCTTGCCATAGCGGATTTGTGACGAGTGCGATGGCGGCGAAGTTGTTCGCACAGGCAAGCGAGGGGCGCTTGTCTTGTACGATTACGCACGGAACGATTCAAAACATCCCGAATGAGGTGGATTTGATTCTCTATCAGGAAGGGGCGACCCCGGTCACCCATCCGACCGCATGTGTCCGGTCAGTCCGACAACTCCTGTCGCTCGAGGAATACCGACTACTTGTAGAAGAATGGATGGATGAGCATGAGACATGAGTGGACCACGAGAGAACGGTCGATTTTACTACACTTATTAGCAACTGAGACATCGGCACCGCTCGCCGAAATCGCGCAAGCAGTGAATTTGTCTGAGCGCACGATTCAACGAGAACGACAATTACTTGAAGGCATCTTAAAAGAGTTCGAACTCGAACTCGCTTGGCAACGCGGTCATGGACTGAGCCTGGTCGGCAAACCATCTGCGAAGCAACAGTTACGAGAAGACCTCATCTTATCCGCAGAAGCGATCCCGACGAGCGAGGACCGCTTATTTGAGCTGGCGTGGCGTCTCTTGTTCGAGAACGATACGCTTAAATTGCAGGCGGTCGCCAAACAGATGCACGTCTCGCCGAGTACGTTGACACAAGACCTAGAGAAATTGGATCGATGGTTCGAAGAGTATCATTTAGAAGTTGAACGGAAAAAAGGTGTTGGGGCTAGAGTGCTCGGTTATGAGTCCGAGAAGCGTAAGCTACTCATCAACGCTCTGCTTGCCCACTGGGACACGCTCGCATTTTATCGCTTCGTCCGTGGAGAAGACGACTACATTCCTGCTTTTTTAAAGATGGTACCATGCGAGGAGATGCTTGAAGGTCTTCGAGACGGTTATGATTATTTGAAATCCCTTTCGTTTGAGCGGATGGACGACCGCACCATCATGCGAGTCACGTTCGCTTACGGCGTGCAACAAGAGCGGTTAGCGTCTGGATTCTTTTTAGAGATGTATACGAAAGGACGGTCCGAGGACTATCTGAAAGTCGCCACCGATATGGAAGCGGCTCTCGGTATCACTTACTCGATGGCGGAACGCGTCTGGTTCGCGGAAGAGGCGAATCGTCTGCGCTCAATTAAAGATCAAATGAAAGAAGACGAGGAAGAACGCTGGATCATGCAGATTCGGGTGCATAAACTGATTCATCACGTCTCGCTCATCTACGGGTTTACCTTTACGGATGACGCGGCTCTCGAACGAGGACTGCTTGCTCACATCCTCTCGAGTATGAATACGCAGGCGCTACCAGAGACGAGTACGGTCAAGCCCCACATCGACCGCGACTATCCGGGACTTCGTTCGGCGATTCAACAGGCCGCCGACATCGTCTTTGGGACGAATACGTTCTCCGAAGAAGAAACGGTTTTTTGGGCGATGCACTTTGCGGCAGCACTCGTCAAACCGGTGCGCCGCCGCGAATATCGGGCGCTCGTCATCTGTTCGGCCGGACTCGGTTCGTCGAAGATGCTCGTCAATCGGGTACGCCAAGAGTTCCCAGAGATGCAAGACGTCGTCAACTCATCACTTTTCGGACTCGAGCAGCACCGACTTGAGGAATATGATGTCATCTTGTCGACGGTGCCATTACCACCACTCTCGGTACCGACATTGATTGTCAATCCGTTGTTGACGAGTGAAGAAGTACAGCGCGTCCGTCATCTTTTACTATCTTTACCGCAATCCTTTCAGACACTCGCAACGAAGCCGCGTTCAACGATGCTTGATTTCGCAGAACTCGGGGAATTGGTCGAGACGTTCGAACGGATGGATGACCAGTTCGATTTGGTCACGCTCAATAATACGGATCGTTTAGAAGATATCTTGCTTGATATCGGTACACATTTAGAAGAACGTGACCTCGTACAAAGCGGAATTCAGCTCTCTGCCCAACTGCTTCGTCGTCACGAGGTCGCGGGCCTTGGGGTGCCTGGTACGAAACTGGCGTTATTCCACGGACGACATGCCTCGATTGAGAAGGCGAGTGTGTTTGCGTTTGATTTAACGACATCGATCCCACTCCTTATGATGGATCAGTCGACCGAACCGGTGACACGTCTGCTTGTCTTGCTGGCACCGGAAGAAGCACGTGACGTCGAGCTTCAGTTCCTAAGTGCGATCAGCGGGTCGCTCATTGAGAGCGAGGAGCATATGCGTCTTTATAGCACGGGAACGAAAGAAGATCTTCGTTTACTCCTACACGAATGCATGAAGAAAATGATTCATGAGACGTTGTACGAAAAATGACCGAACCATGGTCATTTTTTTGTTTGGCACAAAATGTTGCCAAAGTGTGAACTGGATTGAATTGAGAAAGCGCTTACTCCAGGCATACAATACAGGTGTAGAGCACAAACCGGTTAGCTACACTACACATTCAACCTTTCACATTTAAACGACTGGAGGTTTTATACATGGCGAATACGCAAGCAAGCTCGGGCGGGGTCCGAGTCAAAGTACAACGGTTCGGTAGTTTCCTCAGTGGGATGGTCATGCCGAACATCGGCGCCTTCATTGCCTGGGGGATTATCACAGCACTCTTCATTCCAACAGGATGGTGGCCAAACGAAAAATTAGCAGAACTCGTTGGTCCAACAATCACGTATCTCTTACCATTACTCATCGGTTTCACTGGTGGTAAATTACTTCATGACGTACGAGGCGGTGTCGTCGGGGCACTCGCCACGATGGGGGTCATCGTCGGTACCGACATTCCGATGTTCCTCGGTGCGATGATCATGGGTCCACTCGGTGGTTATGTCATCCGCCAAGTCGACCGTGCCCTTGAAGGCAAAGTTAAAGCGGGATTTGAAATGCTCGTCAACAACTTCTCAGTTGGAATCATCGGTGGTCTTCTCATGCTTGGAGGATTTGAAATCTTCGGTCCGATCATGAGCGCCCTCGATAAAGTGATGGCGGCAGGTGTTGACTGGATCGTCGGCGCGAAATTGCTTCCGGTCGCAAGTCTGTTCATCGAACCAGCAAAAGTTCTCTTCTTGAACAACGCCATCAACCACGGGATCTTGAGCCCGCTTGGTGTCGATCAAGTCGCAGACGCTGGAAAGTCCGTTCTCTTCTTACTTGAAGCTAACCCAGGACCAGGTCTTGGATTACTTCTCGCATACATGTTCTTTGCTAAAGGTGCAGCGAAACGTACGGCACCGGGTGCAGCCATCATTCATTTCCTTGGTGGGATTCACGAGATTTACTTCCCATATGTGTTGATGAAGCCAATCTTGATCCTTGCGATGATCGCAGGGGGCGCAACAGGGATCTTCACGTTCGTACTCTTTGATGTCGGTCTCGTCGCACCGGCTTCACCAGGTAGTATCTTCGCCATTCTCGCGATGGCATCACGCGGTTCATATCTCGGACTCGTGGCAGGGATTCTCTTGTCAGCAGCGGTCACGTTCGCTGTGGCGAGTGTCATCTTGAAATCGAGCGCAGCAGAGGAAGTATCACTCGAAGAAGCGACACAAAACGTGAGTGCGATGAAAGGCAAGCAGTCTTACGCATCGGCTCTCGTGACAGATCGTCTTGATAAAGTCGACCATATCATCTTCGCTTGTGACGCTGGGATGGGATCGAGTGCCATGGGAGCATCGGTTCTTCGGAACAAGGTCAACAAAGCGAACTTGCCAATCAAAGTGACGAACACGTCCATCAGCAACTTGCCGAAAGGTGCTCAGTTTGTCATCACACACGAAGATTTGACGGAGCGCGCGGAAGCGCAAGCGCCGAATGCGATTCATCGTTCGGTCACGAACTTCTTGAACGCCGATTACTATGACCAATTAGTAGAAGAAATTAAAGCGGAACGTAGCAAAATTTCTTGAACTCAGAACAGATAGAGACACGGTTTAGCCATTAGGAGGAAATTAAAATGCCATTCATTCAAACAGAGATGATTCGACTTAACCAAACATTCGCTACGACAGAGGAAGCAATCACAGCAGCCGGAGCCGTCCTACAAGACGCCGGCTGTGTGACGCCGGAGTATGTAGAAGCGATGCATGAACGTCAAGAGATCGCAAACGTCTATATCGGAAATCACGTCGCCATTCCACACGGTACAGAAGCAGCGAAATCAGCGGTTCAGAAGACGGGGATCTCGTTCCTGCAAGTACCAGACGGGGTCGACTTTGGGGGTCAAACGGCCAAACTCGTCATCGGAATTGCAGGCGTGAATGATGAACATTTAGAGCTCCTATCGCAAATCGCGATTCTCTGCTCAGACGAAAGCAATGTAGAGCGCCTTGTTCAGGCGAAAACGAAGGAAGAAATCTTGGCGCTCTTTATGGAAGAGGTGGCGTAAATGAAAGCTGTTCACTTTGGGGCAGGAAACATCGGACGAGGCTTTATCGGATTATTGCTCAACCAAAGCGGTTACGAGGTGACGTTTGTCGACATCAATGATACGGTCATCGAAGCGCTTGAGGCAAAACGTCATTATGAGGTCGGGTTCGCAGAAGACGGCGTCGATCGTATCGTCGTCGACCGTGTTCGCGGTGTCAACAGTTTAAAAGAACCGGCTCGTGTCGTGGAATTGATTGCAGAAGCAGATCTCGTGACGACGGCTGTCGGACCGTCACTCCTCTCAAAAGTGGCACCCTTGATCAGTGAAGGACTTCGTGCTCGTGAAGTCGAGGATGCACCGGTCTATGTCATCGCATGTGAGAACATGATTGGTGGGAGTGCAATTCTTCGCCAAAAAGTAGAGGCGTGTGGTGGTGTCGGGGAGGCGAATGTCTTCTTCCCGAACGCAGCAGTCGACCGCATCGTCCCGCTACAACAACATGAGGATCCGCTTTACGTGGAAGTCGAGACGTTCCATGAATGGGTCATCGAGACACAAGGGCTCAACGAACAACCACCGATTCAAGGTGTGACATGGGTTGAAGAAATCGGACCGTATATCGAACGAAAATTATTCACGGTCAATACAGGACATGCCATCGCCTCTTATATCGGCTCGTTGTTCGGGAAGGCAACGATTGACGAGGCGCTGAAGGATCGTCGCGTCCGTCAAGTCGTCCAAGGCGCATTATATGAGACAGGTTGGTTATTGCTTGAGAAATACGGATTCGAGGCGAAAGAGCATAGCCAATACATTCAAAAAATCATCAAGCGCTTTGAAAATCCGAAACTGAAGGATGAAGTGTCACGCGTGGCGCGTTCGCCGATTCGCAAACTTGGACCGAGCGACCGTCTCGTCAAACCGGCACGCGAATTGATGGATAACGGCATCGAGCCAAACGAACTCGCTTACGGGATTGCAGCAGCCCTTCATTACTACAACCCGGAGGACTCGGAATCGTCGGAGCTGAATTTGTCGATCGAAGAACACGGCATCTCGTCAACGATTGAAAAATACCTTCATCTTCATGAAGGGGACACGTTGACTCAGTTGATTCTTGATCAATATCATTTGATTCGGGAAGAAGAAAAAGAACGTGTGTCTTAATCAAAAATCGCTTCTGTCACCTGACAGAAGCGATTTTTTAGTGTTTCCCGAATTCGAGATAGGTCGTTGTTTGTTTTACGTGAAGTGGAACGTCTGTCTCAGACAACGGAAGACTGAAGTAGTAGCCTTGTACGTAGTCACATGATTCCTTGAGTAACCATTCGAGTTGAGCGGATGTTTCCACACCTTCCATGAGAACTTTCATACCAAGGTTGTGACCGAGTTGAATCATCGAGCGGACGATGGCCTCTTGATTGCGGTCGGTGAACAGGTTCTCGATAAACGACCGATCGATTTTCAGCACTTGCACAGGAAGTTCCCGAAGTTGGCTGAAAGAAGAATAGCCGGTCCCAAAATCATCGAGAGAAATGAGGATTCCGAGCTGATGCAACTGTGTCAGTTTTTCACGAGTCGAGGCCTCATATGAAAGCATCGAGGACTCGGTCACTTCCAATTCGAGATACATCGGGTCCATCCCCGTCTCCAAAAGAATGGATTGTAGCGTATCAACAAAGTCTTTGCGCGCAAATTGGAGCGGGGAAACGTTAAGGGATAATGTAAAGGGACGTATCCCAGTTCGTTGCCAACGCACCCAAGCGCGACAACCTTCCCGAATGACCCAATGACCAATCGAATGAATTAACCCCGTGTTTTCCGCAATCGGGATGAAGTCAGATGGCGCAACCTTTCCGATTTGTGGATGTTGCCATCGAAGTAACGCTTCCGCGCCTTCTAATCGATTCCGCTTCAAATCGATTTTCGGTTGATAGACAAGTGTCAGTTCGTTTTTACTTAGTGCGGTGACGAGTGCTTTTTCTATCTCGATATTGCGCAAGAGTTGAGGTCGTGATGATTCTTCGAATAATTTGATATTATTCTCTCCATCTTGTCTGGATTCATCAGCGGCAAGACGAGAAAATTGAATAAGTTCTTCGGAAGAAGCACTATCCTTAGGGAAATGACTGATTCCCGCACTCATCGTCAATTCAAGAGTCGTGCCATCCACGTCGAAGCTGGATGAAATCGCCTTAATACATTTTTCAGCCTTTTGATGAGCGAGCGAACTGCGTTGCGCAAATAGTAAAATGACAAACTCGGATGGTCCGATTCGTGTCAATACATCGTCTGGGTGAATCGTATGTTTGAGGCGGTCAGCGACTTGAATGATCAACTCATCTGCTCCGTGATGCCCGAGAATGTCACTTAGGAAACGCCAGCGGTTTACGTCGATGTATAAACAGGCGACCGAACGTTCTTGTGAGATACATTCCTTCAAGAGGGCATCCAGTTTATGCCGATTTGGTAAGTCCGTCAATGCATCGTGAAAAGCCATATGTTCAATCAGACGCTGAGAGGCGACTGCTTCGGTCACATCTCGGATAAACCAGAGTACTTGATTGTTTGAACCATCTTGAAGTGGATAAGACGTCACTTCTAACGTACGATGATTCGTGTCAATTTGTACCGGCTGATAGAACGGCTGTTGAGCCGACAGCAAAGGATGATAATCCTGAAAAAAGGGTTCTGTCGCATGTCCCTCGAATAAGTGAGCGAACGCTTGATTTTGATATTGGATTTCA
Source organism: Exiguobacterium sp. s181 (assembly GCF_018617125.1). GTDB lineage: Bacteria > Bacillota > Bacilli > Exiguobacteriales > Exiguobacteriaceae > Exiguobacterium > Exiguobacterium profundum. Next base: position 18,698 of record NZ_JACSJM010000005.1, on the reverse strand, counting down.
CCATCGCTTGTCGTCGTCACTACAGCATCCGTTGTCGATTCTAAAATCGTCGTTTGAAAAAGGTCACGTTTTTGGATTTGTCGTTCTAACGTATACGCAATAAAGTACATCCCGAATAAGAGAAACACGATGCTCGTGACTAACCATGCGAGTAGGGTCGGATCAATCGGAACCTGCCTGGCGGGTGAAGCATCAGGAATGATAGTCGTTGCCCGCATTCCAGCAAGGTGCATACTGAAAATAGCTGTCCCCATCAGAAGGGAGAACATTAGTTTAACGGGCAAGGATGTCCGTGCCGTAGCGTAGGACGAAAAGAAACCTACCCATAAGGCGAGAAAGGAAGCGCCCCAAGCGATACCAATTGAAATCAATACCCATAAGGGATCAAAGTCCAATTGAACACCTTGGATGGCTTTCATGCCAATATAATGCATGCTGACGATTCCAAATCCCATCAAACCGGAAGATTGCAGTAAGGACATCCATGTCGTCTTGCGAGAAATCAAACCGAACGACAGGATGCACCCGACAATCGCCGGAATCATTGATCCGATAATGAGCCAAATCGAATAGGTGCTCTCATGTAAGGACGCATGACCGAGCATGGCCACAAAATGCATGGACCAGATGCCAAGACCTAGCGTGGTACCACCAAATAAAATCCAAGTACGATGAGACGTTGTCACACCTCCTGTGACCCGCTTCGCTAATTCGAGTGCCATCAAGGCTGAAACGCTGGCAATGAGAAAAGCGAGTATCATCAAAAATCCATTGTGACTTGTTGTATGCGTGCTAATCTGTTCCATAGTGTCGATACCTCATAGGGTTATTTAATCCATTCATCACTTCATTATATGCCGAACAATTATAATTACATACAAAAAGATTCAAATGCTATTCTTCCAATCAAATAACGGGTACTACATTGCTGAAGGGGTGCTGATTATGTATAAAAACAAATACATCAACTTTTTCTTATTGGTCTCATTCGGCTACTCATGGCTTATATGGGGAAGTTTGTACTGGTGGACCGATTTACCAATCATGGTCATCGTTATTTTAGGGGCGTTTGGTCCAAGCATTGCAGGGTTTCTCACGATGTATCGACTTCGGGGCGGGGAAGGGGTGACACATCTTCTTCGGAAAAGCATTCAGTTCCAGATGAGTTGGAAGGCGTATGCGATTCCTTTTTTGTTGGTTCCGTTCTTATTTCTCGTAGCGTATTGGTGGACGGATCGAAGCGGTGCCCTACTCGTTCGAGAACCGTGGTGGGTCGTCCCATACTTCTTCTATATGCTATTTCTCGGAGGGACGTTGCAGGAAGAGTATGGATGGCGCGGCTATTTGCTGGACGCCTTACAATCAAGATTCTCTCCACTTCTAGCTAGCCTGTCACTGGGGGTCCTTTGGGCGATGTGGCATATTCCGCTCTTCTTCATGGCTGGAACAGGACAGGCGAATTTGTCATTTTGGGCGTATGGCTTAGCCGTGATGGCATATACGATCATCATGACTTGGGTATACAACGGTTCGTCGCGCAATTTATGGTCGGCCTTTCTCATGCATACGATGTTCAACGTAATGTTCGTGATGGTCGGGTTCGAAGCGGAAAGTGGTTATCCAATCGGGTTTATTCATTTGACAATCATATTATGGACCGCTGCGATTTTAGTCATTTGGAAAACGTACGGTAAATTGAATTATGAGCCGCTCGAAGAAATGATTCCCTCGTACCCGAGTGTTACGCAACGAATTCGTGAGGGTAAAGAGTAAAACAAAAAAGAAAAGGGAGTGGCCGTCTTGAATTTTCGTGCACTCGAACAATCAGACGTGAAATCCTTGCAGCGCTTATTTATGGAGAGTTTGAGTGACTTGATTCGACGAGAGCGGTTTGAAGATGCCGATTTGCTAGATGAAGAAGTGGCGCGTCTGAACACGACGATTCAAGATCATTTCGATGATGACACCGTTGATCTGTACGTTGTAGAAGAGGACGGAATCCTTGTCGGAGCAGGGGCGTTATTACCTCCGAATGATATCATCTCAGGCAACATACAAATTGAGCGTGATGCGATTGAGCTAGGGAGTGTCTATGTGTCACCACGAATGCAGCGGCGAGGTGTCGGACAATTCCTGTTAGAAGAGATGATGCGTGAAATTTCGGTTCGAGGGAAGAAGGTCTTTTATTTAGATGCCGGATTCCCGAGCGCACAAGCCTATTGGCAGAAACGATTGGGTGAGCCGTCTCATATCCTCGAACATTATTGGGGACCTGGGGCATCCCATATGATTTGGCAAGTCCATATCAAAAAAGGAACTTAGCTGAGTGCTAAGTTCCTTTTTTAGTAATAAGATCGCATGAATTGATGAATACCGGATGCTGTTGCTTCAGCCATTCGTTGGCGATATGTCGTACTCGTTAAATGTGAGCGGTCGCTTGAATTACTGATGAATCCGTATTCGACAAGGGTAGAAGGTGAAACGTTCCGTCCGACTACGTATACATTTTGATACTTGACCCCACGGTTTTGAATCGTAGAAATCCGTGAAGCGATCTCTTTGTTGATACTTGAGCCGAGACTACGGCTGGCGGAAATGTAAGGGTTTGTCGTATAACTTTCTGACGTCGGGACGAGTACCTCGTGTCCATGTGCCGTGTTATAAACGGAAGAGTTCGCATGAAGACTGACGAACACATCCCCTTTATAAGACTTGTTGAGTGACACACGCTGTTCAAGGGAGAGGTATGTATCGTTCGAACGAGTCAATTTAACGTTGTAGTCATAGGTGCTCGATAAGACGCCAGCTAGACGTTTCGCGATATCAAGTGCAATCACTTTCTCATAAACAGAGCCATAGACAGCGCCAGGATCGTTTCCACCATGACCTGCGTCGATGACGACCGTTTTACCGGTTCCGTTTGTATCCGTTGGTGTCGTAACAGTCGTAGGTTTCAAGTACTCGGATGCTACATACCCGGTTTTGCCGTTGTATGTGACTTTATACCACGAGTCATAACGGCTGACATATTTGACGACTGATCCAGCTGGAATGACGGTCAAGACATCGCTCCATGAAGCGGCGCTAAGACGCATATTCAAGTTCACGGTCGTTTTATAATAAGAAGACGGGGTTACGGGAGCTGTCGTCGCCGTTAAGTAGTCAGAAGAAACATAACCGGTTTTTCCATTATAGGTGACCTTAAACCATGATCCATAACGGCTCACATATTTGACAGTCGCACCCGATGGAATCGTCGTGACGACGGAACTCCATGAAGCGGCGCTGAGACGCAGGTTCAGGTTGGCAGTCGTTTTATAGTAGTCCGAAGGTGGGACTGGCGCACTCGTAGGTGTTAAATAAGCAGAAGCGACATAGCCCGTCTTTCCATTGAACGTCACTTTGTACCATGACCCATAACGACTGACATACTTCACGGTCGCGTCGGCAGGGATCACGGTGACCACATCACTCCATGAAGCAGCGGTGAGGCGCATATTTAATCGGTCTGTTGTCTTATAGTAAGCAGAAGTGTTTGAGACCGAAACATATTGAGAAGCGACATAGCCTGTTTTGCCTCCATAACTGACCTTGTACCACGAACCGTATGTACTAATGTACGTGACGCTTGAACCAGATGGGATTGTCAAGAGGGCTGGGCTCCAAGTGGCTGCGCTGAGGCGAAGATTTAAGTTGGCGGTAGTGGTATAGGTCGAGGCGGCTTCGGCGACAGTCGATTGAATACCGGAAGAATCCAATTGGAACGGGACGACTGCTGCCCCGGATATTGCAAGTGAAGAACTAAGTAACAGCTTTAAACTCCATGATGATTTTGTTTCATTCAATGTTCAAACTCCTTTATTCATTAAACTGGTGACAAGGGCGGCGTATGAGAGTGCATCTAGATTGTCCCTGTTTATTATATAAGTAAAAAGGAAAAAATGGAGGGAAATATATAATTCATTTACCTTTTTTATTAAATAAAAAAGACGCACGAGGCGTCTTGAGCAAATCAGTTTATACGATGCGTGGCATACCTTCATTATTAAAGGTTGCTGGAACGTCGATTTGTACAATGCGTGGTCTTTCTTCAGCATTTATAGTAATCGGTTCTTCGATTTTTACGATACGTGGTCTTTCTTCCGCAAAAGGTTTAAATGAACTTCCGAGTAAAAGGACTGCAGTTGTAATAAAGAAAAATCCAGCTAACTTTTTCATGTTTAATTCCTCCGTTGTATAATGATTTATATGGAAAAAAATTAATACCAATTTTGATCAAGCAACTTAAATGTCATCTGAGGATTTTAAAAGCTGGTAGATGTCTTCAGACTGTTCTTTAACAGAATCGAATAAGTTCCCTGAGTAGGTCTCAGGTAAACTCGGTTCGAAAATAGTCACTTTATCAGAGTCGTTTATCATCAAAGTAGCTAAGATCGGAACTTTCACAGTCTGACTTAATAGGGTACTACAAAGTGGAGTACAAACTTTTTGTAGTTGCTCTAATGAGTTAGGTTGCCAACATACAGAGGCTTCAGGAAGAATATATAAAATGTGACCTTCGCTCAATAGCGTTTCACATTGTTTAGATAACAAATCGGAATCCTGTTCAACGTTGATAAATTCATAATCATGAAGTTGTGCTTCATAAGAAGTTTTGCTACTTCTTTTTAAAATTGACAACGATAATTCTGGACCTAAAATGTAAAGCTTTTTAAAGGAACGGTTTGCTTTTAACGTCTTTGAAATTAGTTTCGGAAGACGTTGGTAGTAATCGATTTGAAATGCGTTTACAATGAAGCCTTTAGTAGAAGATAATAACTGTGTCAAATTTTCTAAGCCTTCGAAATGATTTAAGTCATCTTTCGAATATGAATGGTCTACTACCGCAGACGGTTTAGAAGATTTCGACTTAAAGTAGATTTTCGGTTTAATATAATCTTCAGCGAGTAAAAAACTAAGTTTCCCCATGTATACCATCCACCTCCTACAAACTGTTCATCTTAATTGAAAAAAGTAGAACTAAAGTCCAAATCACTATTGATTGACTAGTTAAATCTTATCATGATTAATTGTGATGATGGATAAGTTTGGGTTGGGAAACTTTTGTTTAATATGCTTAATTAAGTTGAGGATTATAGGCTGAATTTCCTGAAAGTACTTCACATGAATAAATTATGAGTGAAGTTCGAAAATGGGGCAAAGGGGCTACTACTAATAATGGAGTACAACTATGGGAATTTAATTAGAGTAGAGCGCTTGCGAAAAAATATGAAACAATCCGTGTTAGCAAGAGGGATCTGTTCAATTTCTTATTTGAGCAAAATTGAAAATAATCAAACATCTGCTAGTGAGGAAGTCCTAGAACTTCTTTTCGAGCGTCTTGAAATTGAAGTACCCCTATATCATGACTTTAGTTACCAATCAGAAAAAGTTATTAAAGAAATAAGAGAAATTTTGAAAGAAGCAATCCTTACTCGAAAAGATCGTGACAAACAAGAGCAAGTCAAAAAATATATGAATCATCCTACGGTTAAACAATCCAAATCGGTGTATATGACTCTCATGGTCACATTGGCCCGTTTTGGAGTAATGCCAGGGGGGGATTCGAAATATGTAACGGAAGTAGGTTGGATTGAAGATCAACTTTCTGCTGATGATCGCATTCGATATTACACAGTGAAAGCACTTCAATATTTTCAGGAAAATGAAAAAGAACTATCATACAAATTAATCGAAGAAGTAACAAATAAATTACCTCATTTAGGAATACCTGATTGGGAGGCTGCAGATATTCGTTACATTACGGGCGCGTTATATTTCCGATTTACCGACAATATACAAGCTCTTGAAAATCTTCAAGCTTCATTAAAATATTTTCAAGAAAATTTTTGTTTGGAGCGAATGATAGAGTGTCATATGTTGATTGGACTAACTTATAAACGACGAAAACGATATGCAGATGCTCTCTCTTACAATCAAAAAGCTTTAAAAGTCGCCAATGCAACTGATTTAAGAAACTATTATGGAATGCTCTATAACAATATAGGAGAAATCTATTCGTTATTAGGAGAACAAGATAAGGCACTTACGTACTTCATGGAAAGTTTTGAATACAAAGTGGATATTAGAAGTAAGCTATTTAGTGTGTTATCACTGGTAGAGGTAAATGCAAAACAGGAAAATGAACAAGGTGTCTTAGATTGGTTAGAAACAGGCCACGAATTGATGCAACAACATGAAGCGGTCGAAGAATTCAATCAGCACTTTAATATCTATTGGAATCACTTTAAGGATAAGAACTCTCAAAAGCTTATGGAGAGCCTAAAAAGTGCCGTGACTTATTTTGAAGATCACGATGAGTACGTATACGCAAAAAAATATGCCCTTTGGTTAGCGAAAGAGCTAAGGGAGAATGGGAAATACAAGCAAGCAACAGACTATTACGAAAAAGTAATTTCAATCATGTCACAAGCAGAATGACGCTCGAAGAGAGCGTCATTTTTTATGGGATAAGTACTTCTTCGAGTCATTTTATGGTGTCGTGAAATAATGCACAGTCCACACTTGTTCTTGGACGAGGCGTTCGTCTTCTATATGACCGTTAAGGACCTGCTGTAATAGGTGAATCAAATGTTTTTGAAGATTCGCATCATGTGAACCACTATGCAAAATTTCCTCTTCGCTCGCAATAATGTAAAATCCACCAAGGCGTAATGGCACGTGCTTCCGAATCAAAGCAGCGGCAGATTGAAACTTCGCTTGCTCCCCCATGTGAGGTACGTCAATCTCAAAACGTCCCAATTGATTAAAATCTCCAATCTCTGAAAAAGGCGGGTCACGATGATCCAATGGCAAGTCCTCCGATCCTAGCAATCTCTTTATAATCAGTATATCTTGTTTTTGGCTTAAAACGTGTAAAAATAAATGGATAGGGTATCCTACATCCACGAAAATGCATCGGTTTCTTTCCTTTCTATATATTGTCAAAGGATTCCTTCCAAATTAGGCAAAAAAGAGTCAAAAATAACACGGTCGACATGACCGTGTTATTGCATGATGTGCTCTTTTGAGGTTGGTAGTTCACAGATGAATGTACTTCCCTCTCCATATATCGATTCGACATGGAGTTGACCCTCATGCGCTTTGGCAATTTCTTTACAAATTGCGAGACCGAGTCCGGTACCACCGATTTTTCGACGGTCCGAATTATCGACTCGATAAAATTTACCGAAGAGATGAGGGAGTGAGGCACTTGGTATTCCCATACCATGGTCTCTTACTTTCATCACGACCTCTTCATCTACGCGTTCGAGCGATACAAGGATATTCCCGCCATCTGGCGAATATTTGATGGCGTTACTTAATAGGTTGCCGAGCAATTGACGCATCCCTTCTAAGTCCGCATCAATAATGAAATCTTGTTCGGTATCGGTGTCGATGAACAGCTCATGTCGGTCCGTCGTTTCCTGATAAAACGCGACACTATCTGTGACGAGCTGATATAAGTCGACCGGTTCCCACTCGAACGCTTGTTTTCCAGACTCCATTTTTTGAAGATCTAAGAAATCGTTGACGAGATAGGAAAGGCGTTTCGCTTCATCGTGGATCGTCTTCAAATACAGTTCACGACGACTTTCCTTCAAATCACGTGACAGCATCAGCTCGGTAAATCCGTAAATCGAGGACAAAGGCGTCCGTAATTCATGCGAGACGGTCGAGACGAGTTCAGATTTCATCCGATCAATCTCCGTTTCGGCCGTGACGTCACGTAAGACGAGCATCGTTCCACGAAGTCTGCGGTCCCGATAGACGCTTTCAGCATAAAGTTGAATGAAGCAATCGCCTTGGTCGATTGAAATCGTCAGTCCGTCTTCCGGCGGGTCTTGTGTGAAGACGCGCTCGAAGTATCGGACAAACTGTTCATGCTGATCGACTCGTTCTGCTAATTGCTCGATATCGATGTCAATGACAGAGAGTTCTTCGTATCCCTTATAGTCAAAGTGTAAATCATCAAACATACGGATGAAGGCGCGATTCCCGACGACCGTATCATCCTCATAGTTCACATACAAAATGGCTTCCCGTACAGAATTGATGAGTTGCGCTGTTTCTTTTCGGTCTTGCTGCATCTGACGATAAAGCTGCATGCGGAGAAGAGAGATGGCGAGTTGGCTTGCGAATGCATTCAACTCAGACTTTTCACTCGCATCGTACTGTTCGTCGTAACGAGCCAAGTAAAGGCACCCGATCAGACTATTATCCGATGGGTCCATGATAGGAATGACCGTCTCATAGATATAATACGGATACGTGTGTAACGCATCGACGACCCGCTTAGAAGTGGCGGCTGGTAATTTTGAAATCATGACTCGTTTAAGCAAAAGGGAGTCTTTTTTTAGACTTTCCTGCTGTTCTTCGGTCATCTCTTTCGGTACGACAGACGTGATTTCTCCGTCTTTGGTGAGTAAGAGGGCACCGAACTCAGATTTTGTAAGCAACACAATCTTTTCAATAACAGAAGAGTAATCGAATAATGATTCTTTCGAGGCCAATACTTCAATCAACTCATTGCGATATTGAAGATTGATTTCGTTTAATTTGGATTCGTTCAACACGGTTTCGAGCTTTTCTTTCTTCGCTTTCAGTCTGCTGTTCTGGTCGGCCATCCGTTTGATGAGCGGGCGTCCGATCAATAAAATGGCACTGATGAACATGACCAATCCAATCATCCAAATCCATCGGAGGGCAGTGAGTTCGAGAGTGGAGACATCCCCATCTCGAACGAACCAGGCCCCAATCAAGGTCAAAACCAGACTGAATCCACAAACACTATATAAAATACTGAGTATTTGACGACTGTTCAATTGTTCAATCCACTTGCTGATCATTCGTTCTACTTCCTTCCTTGAACATAAAAAACGATAGGTCATCTTTTCCTTGCCCTGAATTCTATGAGACCGGGAAGGGAAAATGAAACAATTTGCTTATACGAAGTGTTTAAAATCATATACACATAATGCGATTTACCCAAAATACATGAAATGTACACGTGTCAACCTGCTTTGCGTTGACATTGTCTGATGAAGTGATTATTTTGAAGTTAAGATAAAAAGGAGTGTGAGTCTATGCTATCGATTGAACCTTCTGCTTTGACTGAACGAGACACATATAAATTTTTGATTGGCAGTATTGTTCCAAGACCGATTGCGTTTGTCACAACACAACATGGGGACGTGATTAATGCCGCCCCGTTTAGCTACTTCAATGTAGTCGCATCCAATCCTCCTCTCGTCTCCGTCTCGGTTCAACGAAAAGACGGCGTGATGAAAGATACGGCGCGTAACGCACTCCGTACGAATGAACTGGTGATTCATGTCGTAGATGAGACGAACGTCATTAACGTGAACGAGACGGCCGCCAACCTCGCGGCAGATGAGAGTGAGCTGTCGTGTACGGATTTTACGCTTCAACCGAGTGATATGATTTCGACGCCAGGGGTCAAAGAAGCAAAAATCCGTTTTGAATGTGTGCTCCATCATCACTTGCCGATCGAACATGACGGAAAAACGACTGCCGATCTATTGATTGCACGAATTGTCCGTTTTCATATTGATCGAGAGTTATACAGTCAAGGACGCATCGATGCCAAACGGCTAGCGCCTGTCAGTCGGATGGCCGGCAATGGTTATGCGACCCTTGGAGAACTATTTGATGTGAAGCGCCCAGAATAATCGATAAACGTGCCCGTTTTTTCTAAAGAACGGGCACGTTTTTGGGTAAAGAAATAGGAAGCGCATTTGGGTGCGGTATTTCTTTCTTTCCGATACTCGCTTGTGTCACAATAAAGTCAGAACATTCTAACTTTCAGTCATCCTAGATCAGAGAAAAAGGGGAGTCCGTCATGTACCGTCCAACTGTCCAATCGATTATTACCGCTATCGAAACCGTGATTGTCGGAAAAGAAGAAGTCATCGCAAAAAGTCTCACTGCCTTGCTGGCGGGTGGACATGTATTACTTGAAGACGTACCAGGAGTCGGGAAGACGATGCTCGTTCGTACGTTCAGTCGAGCGATTGACTTAGATTTTAAGCGCATCCAATTCACGCCGGACATGCTACCATCCGACTTGACCGGAATTTCGATGTATAACCAAAAAACGAGAGAATTTGAATATCGACCAGGTCCGCTCATGGGTAACATCATTTTAGCGGATGAAATCAACCGGACCTCACCGAAAACGCAATCGGCTCTTCTCGAGGCAATGGCTGAGCGAAGTGTGACAGTGGACGGGGAGTTGAAAGTGTTACCGTCACCTTTCTTCGTCATGGCGACACAAAACCCGATTGAGCATGAAGGGACGTATCCGTTACCGGAAGCACAGTTGGATCGCTTCTTACTTAAAATCGAGATGGGCTATCCGACGTTCAATGAAGAGATTGCGTTGTTGTCACGTTTTGAAAAAGAAGAGCCGCTCGAGGCGCTTCAGAGCGTGATCACGAAGCAAGAAGTCGAACTGATGCAACGTGAAGTGAGAGACGTACATGTGTCGAGTGCGGTCAAGCAGTACATCGTGCGACTGGTACATGAGTCGCGAAAAGATCCGCATACGTATTTAGGCGGGAGTCCGCGAGCCACACTTGCGTTGATGAAAGCAGCACAGGCATGGGCGTATATCCATAATCGTGATTTCGTCTTGCCGGATGATGTGAAGGCGATGGCGACGAGCGTGCTCGGACATCGCGTCCTTTTGACAGCGGAAGCGCGATATAAAGGAAAGTCACCAAATCAGTTGATTCAAGATTGGCTGGATACGTTACCTGTCCCGATGGATCGTGAGGTCAATGAAGTATGAAAAACTGGATGAAGCTGTTCGTTGTATGGGCGGCGGCATTCGGATTGTATGCATTTGCCCGCATCGAAGGCAGTATCGTCGCCTCAACATTATGGTGGTCGTTCGTCGTGTTGACCGTCTACTGGACGCTCTTTATGATTTATCCGGTCACGGCGGCAAACGTATTGCGTCGTGTGACGACGAAGCGACTTGTCTCTGGACAAACGATGGACGTCGAGTTACGAATTGAACGGAAGTATCCCTTCTTAATTGGGATGGTCACGTTAGAGGAACGATTGCCACAACGTTTGACGGATGAAGACAAGACGATTGTCGTTCCGGTTGACCGTTTTTTCCGGCAGGCAGAAGTCGTCCAGTATGAGGTCGGGGCGATCAAGCGTGGGATTCATGTCTTTGACCGCACCGTGCTCCATGTACGCGATGTGTTCGGTTTGTTCGACCGGAAGCGGACGTTGCGACTCGAAACGGTCGTCGAGGTGTCGCCTGCCGAATTGCCGTTTGATTTACCTCGAGACGAACATGTCGGCGGTCGTGGGGAACAATATCGTCAAATGCGGACGTATACCGAAGTGGCCAATACGACCAGCGGAGTTCGGGAGTATGCGGCAGGGGACCGAATCGGACGGATTGATTGGAAGGCATCCGCACGTCGAGGGAACTTGATGACCAAGACGTTTGACCAGGAACAAGAGAAGAAGCTCTCACTCGTATTCGTGCCTGCCGTCTCTGCCGGGTATGAAGAGGCGTTTGAACGTTCCCTTTCCTTACTCGTTGGGGCGATTCGTCAGTTAGAACGAAAAAATCTGCCGTTTGAACTTTACGTCATCGAAGAGCAGGTGCGACTGTTCCATCTTCCCGACCAGAGTGCGGAAGTCGGCCATTACTTGTTGACCGCCACGCCAGAAGCCGAGGGGCGTCTCGTCGAACGAGTGAAGCAAAATCTGCCTCAACAAACTGGAGATTTGATTTTGATCAGTCCGTTTGAAACGACGTCCATTCGAGAGTTGATGCACGAGACACAAGGTAGCTATCATCTCTACACGGCAGTAAATGAGGTGACGGTATGAAGACATGGGTAACCCGAATCGTCTATACGGCGCTTGCCGCCTATTTGTTGTCGTTCTGGATTGAGCCGATTGTCGGAAGTACGACGTTCGATGTGACGTGGCCGTTTTACTTCCTGCTTATCGTGCCGATGTTTGCCAGTCTTCTGCCGTGGGCTGCTTTCCTTGGGATCTCGCTTCTTCATTTCCTCGTCATCTTGTATGTCTATCATGGCAGTATTCTGGACTGGTTTGGGCTATGGATGGAAGATTTGATGGGTGTCATGAGCGGTGAGCTGCCGAATGAAGCAATTTTCTTCTCTGCCATGGCGCTGATTGGCTTGCTGTTCGCCGTGCTCGTCGGACGAACCTATCCGAGTTACAGTTTTGCACTTGGGATGATTGTCTCGACACTTGGGGTTATGGCTTATTTTGATACGTGGACGTTGTATGACGGGGAAGGCAATATCCTGTATGCCATCGTCACATCGCTCCTCTTATTATTTGTCACCGATTTGGCGAAACGACCGAGTCAATCGCTCGTCCGATTCGTCAGTATCGGACTACTCCTCAGTGTCGTCGTGGCTCTCGCAAACGCTTCGCCAACGCTTGAAGGCGATTGGTCTGACCGGATCACTACGAGTTTCCGGAATGCGACGACGGAAGGAGATGGGAGTGGCCCAGGCCGAGTTGGGTATGGAGTGAACGACGAATCGCTAGGTGGTCCGTTTGAACAGGACGACGGCATCGTCTTCATCGCTCGCGGCGTGCCGGCCCGCTATTGGCGCATCGAATCCAAGGCGATTTATACGGGGAAAGGTTGGGTTGAGGCACCGGTCCTTGACTCGAACTACAATCGTGGTCAGTTGGTGGACTCGGAAGTGGATACGACACCGGAACAGGCATTATTACGTTTTGAGCGCCGACAACCGTTCGTTCCTTATGGTGGAGAATATCCGCAAGCCATCGAAACGGAGTCCGGTACCGAATTTCGAGTTGGTGACATCGAGCGGGCGTTCCCGAACGAGACGATTACGATGCAACCGTCCGGAAAGATTGTATTTGAAAATGAGGAACAATCGACTCCGCGGACGATCCAACTTCGTTATAGTGTCCCGGCTTTCTCTGAAGAACAGCTTGCATTAAATGAAGAAATCACGTCGCTCACGGAAGAAGAGCAACAGGTCTATTTACAGCTACCGGAATCGTTGCCAGAGCGTGTACGAAATTTAGCCGCTGACATTACGGCGGAGAGTGAGACACCGAACGAGAAGGCGGAAGCGGTAGAAGCGTATTTCCGAAATGGAGAATTTCAATACGATACCGAAAATGTGGCACAACCGGAGGGGGACACGGATTATGTTGACCAGTTCCTGTTCGACACACAAATCGGGTATTGCGATAACTTCTCGACGTCAGCTGCCGTGTTGTTGCGTGCGAACGGCATACCGACGCGTTGGGTAAAAGGGTTTACGATGGGTGACACACGAGGGGTCGTTCAAGGTGAAGAAGAATATACGATTCGAAATCGTCACGCCCACTCGTGGGTCGAGTATTTCATTGAAGGCGCGGGCTGGGTCCCGTTAGAAGCGACCATCAGTTTCTCGGACGCCAACTTATTGCAGATGGAACGAGAGACGGATACGGAAGACACGACACCGGCTGCGAACGATCCCCAAGCAAATCAGGACAATGATACGCAAAACCGTCCGCAAGAAGATTTGTTGATCGATGACGTGACGACAGGTGATGTTCAAGAGGAGGCACGCAACATGCCCGTGTGGGGATGGGTTGTCATTCTCTTCCTCGTGGCGGTCCTCGTTTGGAACCGGAAAATCATCGCGCGTCAAATCATGTATGTCTGGTGGATGAGTCGTCCGCTCACGGATGGGCGCCTCGTCTCGATGCACCGCTATTTGATGAAACGACTGCGTGCGAACGGATTCAAAATTGAGGGACGTACGCCTTCGGAACTCGCCAAAGAGGTCGACGCCTACTATGAAACGAATGATATGACCCGTCTGACGGCTTTGTTTGAGCAAGCTATTTATGCGGAACAAGAGCCGAATTCAAAATATAAAGAATATTGGAAAATCATGATTCGTCGAATTATGAGTTGAAGTGACGGGATGCATCAAGTAAGATAGACGCATTAGTTAGATAATTGAACATGGCATTCCTTCGTATATACTCGTGAATTGGCGCGAGAGTCTCTACCGGACCACCGTAAATGGACCGACTATGAAGGAGCACGTTTCGTATACAAAGAAAAGGGCGTGCTTCTTCTTCGGTTTGGGTTAATCTGGGGAGAGGCGCGTCCTTTTTTTTGAGGAGAAGGCAGAAAGGTGGAGATTTCGTGAAAGTAGAACAAGAAATGATTTTGGTGCTTGATTTTGGTGGTCAGTATAACCAGTTGATCACACGTCGTGTCCGTGACCTTGGCGTATACAGCGAGTTGCATTCACATAAGATGACGGCAGCGGAGATTCGCGAATTGAACCCGATCGGCATCATCTTCTCGGGTGGACCGAACAGCGTATACGCGGAAGGTGCATATCGTTGTGATCCAGAGATCTTTGAACTGGGTATTCCAATCTTCGGGATCTGCTACGGGATGCAACTCATGACGCATCACTTCGGTGGTCGTGTGGAACGTGCCGCTCATCGTGAATACGGAAAAGCGACATTGTTCTCAACGCCGGAAGCATCAGCGATTTATAACGGGCTTCCAGTCGAGCATACAGTATGGATGAGCCACGGTGACCTCGTCATGGAAGCGCCGGAAGGATTTATCGTCGATGGAACGAACCCGTCTTGCCCGGTCGCTTCAATCAAAAACGATGAGTTGAAAATGTACGGTGTCCAATACCATCCAGAGGTTCGTCACTCGGAGTATGGAAACGACATCTTGAAAAACTTCATCTATGAAGTATGTGGTGCCAAAGGCGAATGGTCGATGGAAAACTTTATCGACCTCGAAGTGGAGAAAATCCGTGAAATCGTTGGCGATAAGCAAGTTCTTTGTGCGCTTTCGGGCGGTGTCGACTCTTCTGTCGTGGCCGCACTCGTTCATCGCGCAATCGGTGACCAGTTGACGTGTATGTTTGTAGACCATGGTCTCCTTCGTAAAGGGGAAGCGGATAGCGTCATGAAGACGTTCGCGGACGGATTCAACATGAAGGTCATTAAAATCGATGCACAAGAACGTTTCTTGACGAAACTGGCTGGTGTCTCGGACCCTGAGCAAAAACGTAAGATCATCGGAAACGAGTTCATCTACGTATTTGATGAAGAAGCATCGAAACTCGTCGATATGGACTTCCTCGCACAGGGGACGCTCTACACAGACATCATCGAGAGTGGGACAGACACAGCACAAACAATCAAATCACACCATAACGTCGGTGGATTGCCAGAAGATATGAACTTCACGTTGATCGAACCGCTCAACACGCTCTTTAAAGACGAGGTCCGTGCACTCGGTACAGAACTCGGTCTTCCTGACTATATCGTTTGGCGCCAACCGTTCCCAGGTCCAGGCCTTGGAATTCGTGTCCTCGGTGAAATCACGGAAGAGAAGTTAGAGATCGTGCGTGAATCCGATGCGATTCTACGTGAAGAAGTGAAGAAAGCTGGACTTGAACGCGACATCTGGCAATACTTCACGGTGCTCACGCCGATTCGCTCGGTCGGAGTCATGGGTGACGAGCGTACGTATGACTATGCTGTCGGTGTCCGTGCGGTCACTTCAATCGATGGCATGACGTCCGATTGGGCACGTATTCCATGGGATGTGCTTGAGAAGATCTCTGTCCGGATTGTAAACGAAGTCAGCCACGTTAACCGTGTGCTGTATGACATTACGTCTAAGCCACCTGCAACAATTGAATGGGAATAAGCTGAACAGAGGGGATATCCCCTCTGTTTTGTCTTAAAACCGAACATTCACGTTTTTTATCGATGTAAAATCCGTGAATTTAGTTGACATTCTATTTTCACGCTGATACGATAAGAACGTTCTTATTATAACCGAACAATTATAAAATATTTTGCCGTATAATGTCGGGGATATGGCCCGAGAGTCTCTACGAAATCACCTTAAATGATTTCACTACGGCGAGACATAGATGAGGGTGTATGCCCTCGTATGTTTCGCGTGGGGTCCTCGGTCATTTGCCGGGGGCCTTTTCTCGTTTTACGGCGAGCACAAGGAGGAAAACAAATGAGCACACAGCTCAAGCAAGAACAGCAACAACCATCAACAACGAGTCGGATCGATCGTTACTTCCAACTCACAGCACTCGGGACGAGTGTTCGCACGGAACTGATCGCAGGATTTACAACTTTCCTTGCGATGGCTTACATCCTTTTCGTTAACCCGAACATTCTTGGGGCAGCGGGTATGGATACAGGAGCGGTCTTCGTGGCGACAGGTCTTGTTGCAGTCGTCGGTTCATTGACGATGGGACTTCTCGCGAACTACCCGATTGCGATTGCGCCGGGCATGGGCCTCAACGCGTTCTTCGCATATAGCGTCGTCATCGGGATGGGTATTTCTTGGCAAACGGCTTTGTCAGGTGTACTCGTATCAGGTCTCTTCTTTATCGCATTGACGTTATCAGGAATTCGCGAAACGATTGTCAACGCGATTCCGGCTCCGCTCAAAATGGCGGTTGCTGCAGGGATTGGTTTCTTCATCGCTTTCATCGGTTTGAAAAACGCAGGCATCGTTGTCGCGAATGAAGCAACACTTGTTAGTCTTGGTTCGCTCGGAACGGGCACAACGCTTCTCGCGGTATTCGGTCTTGTGGTCAGTGCCTTGCTCATGGCGCGCGATGTAAAAGGTGGTATTTTCATCGGGATGTTGTTGACGGCGATTGTCGGAATGATCTTCGGTCTCGTGCCAACTCCGACAGCCATTTCAGATGTCGTGTCGATGCCGCCGAGTATGTCATCTACATTCGGTCAAGCCTTCATCAACTTCGGTGACGTCTTCACGCTTCAAATGCTCGTTGTCATCTTGACGTTCTTCTTCATCGATTTCTTTGATACAGCAGGAACGCTCGTCGCGGTAGCGCGTCAAGCTGGGATCATGAAAGAGAACAAAGTACCACGTGCGAGTAAGGCGTTGTTAGCTGACTCGACAGCGACGGTGGCAGGTGCAATCTTCGGAACATCTACAGCGACTTCATACGTTGAATCGTCAGCAGGTGTCGCTGCTGGTGGACGCACAGGGTTAACAGCTGTCTTCGCAGGATTGTTTTTCGGGTTAGCGTTGTTCTTCTCGCCTCTCTTGGCAGTTGTTACGGCGCCGGTCACAGCTCCTGCGCTGATTATTGTTGGTGTGCTCATGGCTTCGGCACTTCTTGATATCGATTGGAAAAAGATCGAGATTGCAGTTCCTGCATTCTTGACGATTATCATGATGCCACTTACATCATCAATCGCAACGGGAATTGGGCTTGGGTTTATCCTTTATCCACTCATGATGATTGCAAAAGGGAAGACGAAAGAGATTCATCCGATCATGTATGGGATGTTGGTCATCTTCTTGGCATACTTTATGTTCTTGCCACACGCATAAGTTCATTTGAAAAGCCGGCTCTGTTATTACGAGTCGGCTTTTTTGTATGCAGTATTTTCAGGAAGGAATGGATCGTACATCGTGATCGCGTGATTTTCTGTGATGAACTCATTTCGAAGATGTGTGCCATTCATTGAAGTGACTTCTCTAAATATCTGGTTATGTCGTATCGTTCCACCCCACCATTCCCGGGTGAAATGATGGTTTTCTTCATATATACGATACTGTTCTTTATTCGGGATGTTCGAGCGCCATTCCCCGACGAGATGATCTCCCTCTATATATAGAAGGAGTTGATACGTTTGTGCTGTCTGGTTTGTGATTTGTAAGTCGAGATAATTATAAGAACATGTCGCGCCACTCCCGAAAGGTTGATCCCGTCGGTAATCTGGGAACACATCGTAGCTGTGACGATAACGTTCGGTTACGGTCAAGGGGCTATGTAAGGTGATCCAATAGATTAGATTCGACAGTTGGCATAGACCACCACCGATTCCTGAAGTGACTTTTCCGTAATGAAGAATCATTCCGTCGACGTATCCTTTACGTTTCGTCGGCTTGCCGATCATCTTCCAATAAGAGAGGACGTCGTTTGGAGTCAGGATAGAGCCGTTCAGTTTGGCAATTGCAATCTTCAGATTGGTAACCTTGTTATGCTGAACTTCCATATCGACATCTCGGAGTTGGCGATATAGAGGAGTGCGGTGTGTATGGATCAGATATGGCATCGGGTCAGTATTTCGTTTTGAAACATATTTTCGTTTATCCGTCATCCATTCAAGTCGTCTCTTTAACGTATATACTTGGGTACCGGACCATATTCTGAGCGGTGAACGTTTCTTAGGACGCTGTAGATCAGATTGCATCATGAAGGGCTCCTTAAAGGTTTATAGTCGTTATTAGATATAGCTGTATTCTTTAGAGTGATTTATTCTTCCTTCAAGGAGTTGGGATTCGAACTTTGGATGATGTAGAAAAAGATTTAAAAGTTTTTTTAGGATAATGCTTGCAAGATTAAAAAGCAGGTGATATAGTTATCTCTGTTGCCAGCGACAAACGTTGAATAAACAAAAAAGTTGTTGACATCAAAAAGAATTAAATGTTATTATCATTTAGTCGCCAAGAGCGGAAGACGAACTTTGAAAACTGAACGATGAGGCAAAAATAAGTTTTACCATTTTTGAATGAAGCGCAAGCTTCGTCAATTTAAGAGCTATAT
>NZ_JACSJM010000017.1:0-373 GCF_018617125.1 Exiguobacterium sp. s181 | reverse complement strand
AACAAGGTAGCCGTATCGGAAGGTGCGGCTGGATCACCTCCTTTCTAAGGAAAATGCCCATGTGGCATTGCCCATCGTTCAGTTTTGAGAGACCAAAACCTCTCTAAGAGGGCCTATAGCTCAGCCGGTTAGAGCGCACGCCTGATAAGCGTGAGGTCGGTGGTTCGAGTCCACTTAGGCCCACCATTTTTATGAAAAATTCTAATACGGGGCCTTAGCTCAGCTGGGAGAGCGCCTGCCTTGCACGCAGGAGGTCAGCGGTTCGATCCCGCTAGGCTCCACTTTTGTTCCTTGAAAACTGAAGATTCATCAAGACATCAAAAACCAATTTCACATATGGTCCATAATGGACCGTGTGTCTTAGACGCTAGAT
>NZ_JACSJM010000016.1:0-405 GCF_018617125.1 Exiguobacterium sp. s181 | reverse complement strand
AAAGCGAAGGAAGACGGGCCGGAGGGCGCGTCATTTTTTTGACGTCCCTTGCACCGACGACCAGCGAGCTAGAGTACGGAAACAGGACGCACGGATTACCAATCACGAAAAAGGCTGTTCAAACGGGACAAATCGGGTATAAGATAAGAACAAACGTTCGTTTTATTGAGAGGGGTAATTATTATGACGATGTATCGCGATCGGGGCGAATTGAAATGGATCCCATTCCTCATGCCCGAGCACAAGGCGCTACTGACGAAATACTATAAAGAGATTCAAAAAATGAGATGCCAGATATCGATGAACAGGTCCTATCGGTCTATGAGAATGTGCTGAACGACGCGATCTTCAGCGGAGATTTGGTAGAGGTAAAATATGTGGAGAAGCGGGAGATGAAACGATTCA
>NZ_JACSJM010000015.1:0-772 GCF_018617125.1 Exiguobacterium sp. s181 | reverse complement strand
CGTTCCCATGCCGAACACGGAAGTTAAGCGTCTCAGCGCCGAAAGTAGTTGGGGGATCTCCCCCTGTGAGGATAGGACGTTGCCAGGCTACATATTGGAGGATTAGCTCAGCTGGGAGAGCACCTGCCTTACAAGCAGGGGGTCGGCGGTTCGATCCCGTCATCCTCCACCATTTACACCTGCCGGTGTAGCTCAGTTGGTAGAGCATCTGACTTGTAATCAGAGGGTCGAGGGTTCGAATCCTTTCGCCGGCACCATTTGATCTTTTTAAAAAGTCTACCGCTAGAAATTATACCTTGCCGGGGTGGCGGAATTGGTAGACGCACAGGACTTAAAATCCTGCGAGGGTTTCCTCGTGCCGGTTCAAGTCCGGCCCTCGGTACCATTAATATTTTCCCATGATGATTATTCGTCTCGCACCCTTAGCTCAGCTGGATAGAGCGTTAGACTACGAATCTAAAGGCCGGGAGTTCGAATCTCTCAGGGTGCACCATTTTTAGACGGGAAGTAGCTCAGCTTGGTAGAGCACTTGGTTTGGGACCAAGGGGTCGCAGGTTCGAATCCTGTCTTCCCGACCATCATCACTTATATTGGGGCCTTAGCTCAGCTGGGAGAGCGCCTGCCTTGCACGCAGGAGGTCAGCGGTTCGATCCCGCTAGGCTCCACCAATTTTATTTTTTTTACAGACGAACTTTGAAAACTGAACGATGAGGCAAAAATAAGTTTTACCATTTTTGAATGAAGCGCAAGCTTCGTCAATTTAAGAGCTATA
>NZ_JACSJM010000014.1:0-899 GCF_018617125.1 Exiguobacterium sp. s181 | reverse complement strand
CCGTTCCCATGCCGAACACGGAAGTTAAGCGTCTCAGCGCCGAAAGTAGTTGGGGGATCTCCCCCTGTGAGGATAGGACGTTGCCAGGCTTTATTTTTTTAAAAAAGTTATTGACTTTACATAGAATGACCTTTAAAATAGGTAAAGTCGATATGACTTAAAACGGTCTCGTGGTGTAGGGGTTAACATGTCTGCCTGTCACGCAGAAGATCGCGGGTTCGAATCCCGTCGAGACCGCCATTTTTAATTTAATACGTATGGCTTTGTAGCTCAGTTGGTAGAGCAAAGGACTGAAAATCCTTGTGTCGGCGGTTCGATTCCGTCCAAAGCCACCATATAACACGCCGGTGTAGCTCAGTTGGTAGAGCATCTGACTTGTAATCAGAGGGTCGAGGGTTCGAATCCTTTCGCCGGCACCATTTTTTCATGGCGGTTGTGGCGAAGTGGTTAACGCACCGGATTGTGATTCCGGCATTCGAGGGTTCAATTCCCTTCAGCCGCCCCATTAAAATTTAATGAGCCATTAGCTCAGTTGGTAGAGCATCTGACTTTTAATCAGAGGGTCGCAGGTTCGAGCCCTGCATGGCTCACCATTTCTCATTATTTTTTATTCAATACGTAATTTCACATGCGGGTGTGGCGGAATTGGTAGACGCGCTAGACTTAGGATCTAGTGTCTTTGACGTGGGGGTTCGAGTCCCTTCACCCGCATCTCTAAATACTTATGCGGAAGTAGTTCAGTGGTAGAATACGACCTTGCCAAGGTCGGGGTCGCGGGTTCGAATCCCGTCTTCCGCTCCATCTTAATACGCGGTCGTGGCGGAATCGGTAGACGCGCTAGGTTGAGGGCCTAGTGGTGGTTAACACCGTGGAGGTTCAAGTCCTCTCGACCGCACCAT
>NZ_JACSJM010000013.1:1754-4788 GCF_018617125.1 Exiguobacterium sp. s181 | reverse complement strand
AAAACTGAGGATTCATCAACACAAACCATTAGACTAGATCAAAGCCTCGACCGATTAGTATCATTCAGCTCCACGTGTCGCCACGCTTCCACCCATGACCTATCTACCTCATCGTCTCTGAGGGGTCTTTCTTGATTGCTCAAAGGGAAATCTCATCTCGGAGGGGGCTTCATGCTTAGATGCTTTCAGCACTTATCCCGTCCGCACGTAGCTACCCAGCGGTGCTCCTGGCGGAACAACTGGTACACCAGCGGTGCGTCCATCCCGGTCCTCTCGTACTAAGGACAGCTCTCCTCAAATTTCCTGCGCCCACGACGGATAGGGACCGAACTGTCTCACGACGTTCTGAACCCAGCTCGCGTACCGCTTTAATGGGCGAACAGCCCAACCCTTGGGACCTACTCCAGCCCCAGGATGCGATGAGCCGACATCGAGGTGCCAAACCTCCCCGTCGATGTGGACTCTTGGGGGAGATCAGCCTGTTATCCCCAGGGTAGCTTTTATCCGTTGAGCGATGGCCCTTCCATGCGGAACCACCGGATCACTAAGCCCGACTTTCGTCCCTGCTCGACTTGTAGGTCTCGCAGTCAAGCTCCCTTCTGCCTTTGCACTCTTCGAATGATTTCCAACCATTCTGAGGGAACCTTTGGGCGCCTCCGTTACTGTTTAGGAGGCGACCGCCCCAGTCAAACTACCCGCCTGACACGGTCCTCCAGCCGGATCACGGCTGCGAGTTAGAGACTCTATACGCAAAGGGTGGTATCCCAAGGGTGTCTCCACCGAAGCTGGCGCTCCGGCTTCACAAACTCCCACCTATCCTGTACATCGCGTACAAAGCCTCAATATCAGGCTGTAGTAAAGCTCCATGGGGTCTTTCCGTCCTGTCGCGGGTAACCTGCATCTTCACAGGTACTATGATTTCACCGGGTCTCTCGTTGAGACAGTGCCCAAATCGTTACGCCTTTCGTGCGGGTCGGAACTTACCCGACAAGGAATTTCGCTACCTTAGGACCGTTATAGTTACGGCCGCCGTTTACTGGGGCTTCGGTTCAGTGCTTCTCTTGCGATGACACATCCCCTTAACCTTCCAGCACCGGGCAGGCGTCAGCCCCTATACTTCATCTTGCGATTTAGCAGAGACCTGTGTTTTTGCTAAACAGTCGTTTGGGCCTATTCACTGCGGCTTATGTTGCCATAAGCGTCCCTTCTCCCGAAGTTACGGGACCATTTTGCCGAGTTCCTTAACGAGAGTTATCCCGCGCGTCTTAGAATTCTCATCTCGCCTACCTGTGTCGGTTTGCGGTACTGGCGCCGACCTCCTCACTAGAGGCTTTTCTTGGCAGCGTGAAATCCGGTGCTTCGCCCTACGGGCTCCACGTCACAGCTCAACCTTGTATGCCGGGCGGATTTGCCAACCCGACGGCCTCGCTGCTTGTCCGTGCACTTCCAGTCGCACGGTCACCTTATCCTTCTGCGTCCCCCCATCGTTCAAACGGTGGTACGGCGGTACAGGAATATCGACCTGTTGTCCATCGCCTACGCCTTTCGGCCTCGGCTTAGGTCCAGACTAACCCTGAGCGGACGAGCCTTCCTCAGGAAACCTTAGGCTTTCGACGGAGGGGATTCTCACCCCTCTTTTCGCTACTCACACCGGCATTCTCACTTCCAAGCGCTCCACGGCTCCTCACGATACCGCTTCACTGCTGCTTGGAACGCTCTCCTACCATCCCTTACGGGATCCATAGCTTCGGTGGTATGTTTAGCCCCGTTACATTTTCGGCGCGGCGCCACTCGACTAGTGAGCTATTACGCACTCTTTGAATGGTGGCTGCTTCTAAGCCAACATCCTAGTTGTCTGTGCAGCGCCACATCCTTTTCCACTTAACATACACTTGGGGACCTTAGCTGATGGTCTGGGCTGTTTCCCTCTCGACTACGGATCTTATCACTCGCAGTCTGACTCCCGAGTACAAGTTGCTGGCATTCGGAGTTTGACTGAATTCGGTAACCCTGTGGGGGCCCCTAGTCCAATCAGTGCTCTACCTCCAGAACTCTTCACCTCGAGGCTAGCCCTAAAGCTATTTCGGAGAGAACCAGCTATCTCCAGGTTCGATTGGCATTTCACCGCTACCCACACCTCATCCCCGCACTTTTCAACGTGCGTGGGTTCGGACCTCCAGTCAGTGTTACCTGACCTTCATCCTGGACATGGGTAGATCACCTGGTTTCGGGTCTACGACGACGGACTGATGCGCCCTGTTCAGACTCGCTTTCGCTGCGGCTCCGCCTCATCGGCTTAACCTCGCCCGCCATCGTAACTCGCCGGTTCATTCTACAAAAGGCACGCCATCACCCGTGAACGGGCTCTGACTACTTGTAGGCATACGGTTTCAGGATCTCTTTCACTCCCCTTCCGGGGTGCTTTTCACCTTTCCCTCACGGTACTGGTTCACTATCGGTCACTAGGAAGTATTTAGCCTTGGGAGATGGTCCTCCCGGATTCCGACGGGGTTTCACGTGTCCCGCCGTACTCAGGATCCACTCTGGAGGGGATGGGGTTTCGGCTACAGGGCCGTCACCTTCTCTGGCCGACCTTTCCAGGTCGTTCACCTACCCTATCCCTTTGTAACTCCGTGTAGAGTGTCCTACAACCCCAGGAAGCATGCTTCCTGGTTTGGGCTGTTCCCGTTTCGCTCGCCGCTACTCAGGGAATCGAATTTTCTTTCTCTTCCTCCGGGTACTTAGATGTTTCAGTTCCCCGGGTATGCCTCACGCCACGCTATGTATTCACGTGGGTGTCCCGCCGGTCTCCCGGCGGTGGGTTCCCCCATTCGGAGATCTCTGGATCAATGTGTACTTACCACTCCCCAGAGCATTTCGCTGTTCGTCGCGTCCTTCATCGGCTCCTAGTGCCAAGGCATCCACCGTACGCCCTTTCTACCTTGATCTAGCGTCTAAGACACACGGTCCATTATGGACCATATGTGAAATTGGTTTTTGATGTCTTGATGAATCTTCAGTTTTCAAGGAACAA
>NZ_JACSJM010000012.1:0-4875 GCF_018617125.1 Exiguobacterium sp. s181 | reverse complement strand
ATTGATCCGTTCCGGTTTCGTCTCGATGGCGAAATAGTCGTCGTCCAGCCGGGACTGCCCCGTGACCGGGTCGATCTTCAACGGATCCGTGGCGACACGCTTCGCCTTTGTCACACTGGAACGGCTCGTCTGAACGAAATCGAGCACCTTTTTTTCCGCATTCGAATGGTTGCGGTCGATATGCCAACGCTTCGTCCGTTGGTCGAACGTCGCCCCGGCCGACTTCAGCGCCTCTCGTAGCTTCTCCTTGCCCACTGGCGCATGTTGCTTCGCCAGATCCAGGAACTTCATGCGCTCGTTCAGTTCCGTCACCTCGTAAATCGTGAGGTCCATGTTCTTCATCGGAGACCACCCTTTCTTCTTTGGTTGTTGCCAACCTTCCCTCTTACCCTCTTGATTCTTCGCAATTGGGGCTAATCCCTTCTTGTTTTTCCTTCTGGATCGCCCTGGCATCCTGTCGGATGTCTCGGGCGATCCTCTCAAGGCCTTCCTTCTCTCTGCTGAACGCACTTCGCTACGGCGTTTACGCCTTCGCTCGCTTGTCGGGGCACATGCGGAACACGTCGCCAGACTGCGCTAGGCTCGTATTCCTCGTGCCACATATGAATTTGCATCTTCTCTTGCTTCCTCGCTGATCTGTTTGCTCTTTGTTCTTTTCTTTTTAGAACTTGGAAAGAAAAAGACTTGAAACCAAAGAGAGCACCGGGCATACTCCGGTAGGGAAGATAGGAAACGGCTGGATGGGCAGACTAACCCCTTTGAAAAAGGATGCGGTTAAAATCTGCCCACCACGTTCTCCGTCTAGTGCAAGACGAGGTATCCGTATGTCTAGGCGTTCCAAGACTCCGGGGTGTCTCAACCCCGACATGTGACTCGTTGCGCATCATTCGCGCACACAAGGCGTTTCCACGCCCTACCTTGCTGCCTTTCGGCGACTCGTCACATAACCCACTATACGACGGCCAGGGCCGTCATATGTCGTGTCACAGCAATCATACAGCCGCTTACTAGAAAATCTCCTACAGTTTGTCGTAGGGCTGTCTACAGTCGTACCATATGACCCCGTTTGAACCTCCATATATTAAACGATCTTTACCATATCCCTGAAGGGACTTAGGCTATGTACAGGGCTTTCCGTCCTTCCCCTGCTAACGTCACATCACGTGCTGGAACTGCGGTGATGACCGATCCATTTTACTGCGTCGGCTGGATGAACCTACTCGTTTAGAGAGCGAGTGCGGACCTCTTTTATATGTAAGACCAAAACAAAAAGGACATCATTCAGTAGCGTGTTTCGTGAAACTCGCTACTGAATGATGTCCTTTTTTATACTAAAACCTTGAAGTTACTAAGGTAAATTAGTATGATAAGTTCATCTAAGTTAGGTGCGTACCTGCTATGTACCCCTAACCTTCAATAGCGATGTCTCTTACACACCGCTATACAAAATCGTCACTTCAATGATCTTCAACTTGTCGCCAAACAAGCTGAAGGGAGAAGTGGCGTTTTTTGTTGTTCCGTCCATATTTTGTTACTGATTATTCTACCTCTACATAGATATGATGACAATAAAATATTTCTTCTTACTGCATCGTTTTTCTATTTCGCTTGTCACGGATCTTCATGTAAATTGCGTATATCAACCCTAGATAGGCAACCACGGTACCGAAATAAAATAGATAGTCGACCCAAGGCTCAGAGTACGGAAATCTAGTGAATTGATAACTCATAAGCGTAAAAAACACACTCATGAATAACATATGACCAACATCTCTAAAGTTCTTTTTAACCGTATCAATAATCAATTCACTCACCTCTTGTTTGAAGATTCTGATAATACAAATATAGCATAAAAAAGTGGCACATTTCGTGCCACTTTCGTGTTTTCACTGGCACATTTCGTGCCACTTTTGGACTTTTGATGATATCACGGAAACCCCAGGCTCTGCCTGGGCTATCACGGAAAGTGATAGCAGTTTCCCCTTATGCTCTTTGAACACTTGTTTATACGGGATTCCTCCGACAACAAATCGTATCAACTAACAGAAACGGGAAATCTTGATTCTTCCAGAGAAATGATTATCAAAAAAAGAAAGGCGAAACGCCTTTCTTTCAGGAGGGATCACACGAAATAAACGTTACTCAATCATGATGCGTTTCGAGGTCTCTAAATGCTCTTTCTTAGGAAGAGTCAATGTCAAAACTCCATCTTCCAATTTAGCTTGAGCGCCCTCTTCACTCACATCTTTCAACAAAATGCTACGGGACATCTGAGACATCCGACGTTCTCTATGAATATATTTATCCCCTTCTTCTTCCGAAACTTGTTCATGTTTAACGGATAGGTTGAGACGACCGTCATCGATCGTTAGATGGATATCTTCTTTTTTGACTCCAGGCAGTTCCGCCTCAATAACATACTTCTCTCCCTCGTCTTTGATGTCCACCTTAAATGTGTCGTGTCTTAAGCTTCTTTCAAATGGAAATCCGCTTACCGAGAAAAAGTCATCTAACATGTTCGAAAAATCATTAAACCCAAGGTTCATCAAATCATTACGCTTCTTGTTGAAAGGAATCAAACCAGCCATGATAATCACTCCTTAGATTTTTATTTTTAGCACTCGTATCTATAGAGTGCTAACCACAATTTATAAATATCAAAAATCAAAAAAAACGTCAATAAAAAAACGATCGATTTCACCCAAAAAGTTTGTGAAATCGATCGTTTTTTACATGTTTTTTAGACTTTGGCTTGAGAGCGTCGTCAAGTTTGCGTGGAGTTTTTATTTCACGCAAACTTGGCGTTTTTTTGCCCTTTTTAGAGTTTCACATCGTTTTCCAGGGCGATCTGCTTCAACTGCTTATGTAACGCCACATCCATCTCCTGAATGAATACCTCGGTCATATCGAATTTCAGGTATTCATTTGTCTCCTTTGACCCGATTTTTTCTTTTGATTCCACGATATACAACAGCCCATCCAAAAATCGGATGGGCTGTTTGAGTATGAGATAGCTTATGGTTTCAAGACGACCTTGATACACCCATCTGCCCGATCATTAAATGTTTGATAGGCAGAAGCAGC
The DNA here is from genome assembly GCF_018617125.1 of Exiguobacterium sp. s181. GTDB lineage: Bacteria > Bacillota > Bacilli > Exiguobacteriales > Exiguobacteriaceae > Exiguobacterium > Exiguobacterium profundum. Next base: position 1,791 of record NZ_JACSJM010000012.1, on the reverse strand, counting down.
ATCATCAAGTGCCACTCGATGCGTCACGATATCTGTTGGATCAAATTCTTTGTTGATAATTTTTTGGAACAGTTCCGGCATCAAATGGACAACGGGTGCTTGTCCCATTTTTAGCGTAATATTTCGGGTGAAGAAATCGCCAAGCGGGAATTGATTGTATTTTTCAGCATAGACACCCGTCAACTGTACGGTACCAAATTTCCGGACAGCGTCCTTCGCAATATTAATGGCACTCAACGTTCCACCTTGCAGACCAATCTTTTGTTCGATTTTTTCTACAGCGGACATCTTTCCGTCAAAACCGACGCAATCAATGACGACGTCTGCCCCACCCTGTGTCAACTCTTTAATGTATGCACCACTTTCGGCGTGGTCCGAGAAGTTCACCGTCTCAACTTTATTCGTCATTTTAGCATGATTTAATCGATACACTTGATCATCTACTGCAATGACCCGTTTCGCACCTTGCATCCATGCGAATTTTTGTGTCATCAGTCCAACTGGTCCTGATCCAAGTACAACGACCGTATCTCCTTTTTTCACACCTGCATGTAAGACACTCCAATACGCCGTAGGTAAAACGTCAGACAAGAACAGTAATGCCTCATCTTCTAGTTCACATGATTCAGGAATCACGAGTGGCATAAAATTCCCAAACGGAACTTTCAAATATTCCGCCTGACCACCAGGATGTCCACCAAACTCTTCTGTGAAACCGAAATACCCACCTGTATCGACATGGGGATTTCCGTTCGAGTTATCGCATTGACTTTCCATATCATGTTCACAAAAGAAACAGTGACCACAAGCAACGTTAAACGGTAACACAACCCGGTCTCCTCGCTTGACCTTCGTCACATCTGGTCCCACCTCTTCAACTATGCCCATCGGTTCATGACCAATGACATAGTCTTTGTGAGCCGGCATATTCCCCTGATAGATGTGTAAGTCTGAACCACAAATGGCAGTCGATGTGATTTTGACGATGATGTCATCGTTTTTTTCAATCGATGGATCCTTTACTTGTTTGACTTGAACATCCTTCGCTCCTTGGTACGTTACGGCGCGCATCTGAAATCCCCCTTAGTGAAATAGAATGACGTACCTTTTTCCTTACCCAAATACCATCATTTCCTCTACATGTTTATTGGAATTGGATACCATGTCTTTGAAAGGGGATGACCATTACGCAATCGATATGTAATTTTATAAATCCGGAAAGTAAAAAAAAAAGATTGTGAAAACGGTCGATTTCGCCCGTTTTTCTCGTGCTTGGCTCTGGAGCAAGGACATCTTTGCGAGGAATTGTCATTTCACGCAAAGAAGGCGTTTTTTTGCTCTTTTTAGAGATTTCTCGAGTCGGACACCTTCCGGTATAGTTCGATCACCTGGGGGTTCTCTTTCTCCCACGCCGTGTTCTTCAGCATCGGGATTTTGAAGATCATCTCCATCTCAATCATCAACTCTCTCAGTTGCTCATCTCGCAGGCGGATCGACGGATCTCGCATGATTTCCTCGTACCTCGACTCGAACCCCTTTATCGTCATCAACATCTTCATCACTCCTTTTATTATTTTTTCTTCTCGACGTAATTCCGCAGCACGCCCTCGACCAACTCGTAGAGTTTCACATCGTTCTCCAGGGCGATCTGCTTCAACTGCTTATGTAACACCACATCCATGTCCAACGAGACTTTTTTACGATTGATCCGTTCCGGTTTCGTCTCGATGGCGAAATAGTCGTCGTCCAGCCGGGACTGCCCCGTGACCGGGTCGATCTTCAACGGATCCG
>NZ_JACSJM010000011.1:0-14967 GCF_018617125.1 Exiguobacterium sp. s181 | reverse complement strand
GCCAAGCTATACTTGCAAGCGACCGGTTACTTGGACCCGCGTGAGGCGGTACTTGTCGAGCAACCGAAAAAGTCGACAACCACCGAGGAATTACAGCGTCGGTTGGCCGAGATACGGGCGCGCAAGCAAGCGGAAGCCAACGCCGAGTCCCTGCCGGTGAGTTGACGGAGATATGGCGTAAGAATGGCTTAATGGCGCGGTAGGTGGCGCAGGGGGGCGTGGTATGTTACGGTGACTACGAGGGATAAATGCCGAGAATCACCCGCACAGCGCCTCCTACGGACGCCCCGCTAAAACTTTTCACGCTGATCACCGTCACCAGTCGCCAGTCAGCCGCCACCAAACGTCACCAAATACCCGCCGTTTATGCAACATTTTATTCACCGCTCACAGAGGCGCAGAGGTTCGGTCAGTATACCTCTCGTCACTCGCGGTAAATGCCGCTAAATGGCGTCATACCAACGTTTATGGCGCTTACAGGCGGTCGATGCATACAATGGGCGGTTACTTACATAATCAGCGGTAATCAACGGAATGGCTCAACACCAACGTTTATCGAGCGGACAAGAGATGACATAAGATATGTTATCCGAAAAACTGGCGATTATCAGTGGTCAATGATGTATATCGATGTATAACGTATGCAACGGACAATCACGCGAAAATAAATAAAAATAATTATTTTATTTGTCGAAAGATGCCGCCAATGCCCGGACCCCCCCATGCACAGCGCACCACAGCGCCCTCCCTTCCAGCCATACCTTCCGCGCACCATTTTTAACGTTTGACCTCGCTGTCTCCGCCGTCCACGATCAGAGCCGCTTCAGCACCACCACCCCGACCCAACCCGCTTCTTTCCGCTACCACTCGCAACCCTACGTAAAATCCCGCACACCAAATTTAACTTTTGAGTTTGCACCGCCTTTGCCCGCAGTTACCCGTATTTACACGCCACCACACGCCCCACAACGTCACCTGTCGCCCACTACCTACCTTTACCGTCAGTAACCGATACAAACGCTTAAAAGGCGTTTAAATGCGTCTGTTATCCGCTGGCAATCAATAGCGCCCTAAAACTCCACCTAGCCATTGGCAGTTTTACGTACGTACCGCTCGCCAATGGCTAGGTACCGGTTTAACCTGCGACGGCGTTTTACTACGTCAATACACGACAAAAAACGCCCTAGAGCGCAATTAGCGTCGTGGGCGTCAGTTGGCATCTATTTACTTGTCTAATTCTCGTACGCGATCAGCATACTCTTTGTTGCTGATTCCCGTTTGCTCCTTATAGAACGCCGCAACCGCCTGATCAATGATGCGCGACTCGCCCTCTTTAAAGATTTCGCTCAATTCGCGTAAGTTCTCGACCGTTACCGGGCTTAATGTGTATGTTTTACGAGGTCGCTTACGGACTACTTCTTTTTTGTTCTCTTTGGTCACAGTGTTCATCTCCTAATATGCCTTTTGTTGCAACTATCGTACATTAAATTTGTAATCATTGACCAAATTCATAAAAACAATATGGTAAGTGTATGAACACTGTTATAACATAAGGGTAACAAAAGACAGGAGGTAGTTAGCATGGCACACCAAAACGCTGAGGTTCGTCGCATTGAACAGGTTAAACCGGGTCTTTTTTACATTCACACTGATGCCGCTACACATTGGGCCGGAGTTAAGGTAGTTGCTGATCTGCTAGGCCGCTCGATAGCTGATACACGTCGTTTATCCGTCCTCGTTCGCTGATCACGGAGGTCCAATACATGGAGGATTACCGAGTAGTGACCCATACCGCTCGATACGAAATGGAGTGGCACGGTATACACCAAGAGAGCGGTATTTACGATTGGGCAGTCGATTACGATGAGCGGGATGGACCGCTGGAAGGTGAAGAACTATGCCGTAACCTAGCGCTGACAATCATCTTAGACGTCGCCAAGCGTCTAATTGGATTGGATTGCGTTGATGACTCGATTATTGACCGCCACATGATCAAGACTGACGATAATACCTACGTAGCGGGTAATATCCGCATTACATTAACCGACATAACCTCAGCGTAACGCCAATTACGCTAATAGCAACGGGTAACGCCAATTGCCCAGCCGCCGCCAATAAGTTCTCACACCAATATAAAAAAGCAGTCGCGCCAACGACCGCTCCAATCTACGAGACTCCAACGCCAATTGGGGTCTTTTTATTTGCGTTCCAAACGTTCAAAGAGCATAAGGGGAAACTGCTATCACTCTCCGCGATATGCTAGGCAGCGCCTAGCGTTTCCGTGATAGCGCCAAAATCCCGAAAGTGGCACGAAATGTGCCGGTGCTGGCACGCTTTGTGCCGCCTTATTCCGCCCCGTTGCGCCCCATCAACTTGTCGAGCCATGAGCGCTTTACAGGCGCTACTTCTGCTACGTCTTTCTTCCTAGTATTCTCTTCAATTGCCGCTAAAGACTGATGTAATGCTAGTTCTTTGTTTTCCTCGTACTGTTCCAACCGCGCTACGATACCGTGTGTTTCCTTCAGTATCTGCAGTAGTTCAGTGTAATCTTGCTTCAATTGCCGGTAATCTTGCTTAATTTCCTCGTTATCCTGCGCCAGCTTTTGTAGCGCCAATAAAAGGTCCTCATTCGGTATCGCCGGCAAGTTTTCGCCTGCTATATCGGGAGCGGTTCGGACACTTTGGCGACTATTGAGCATTGATACAGCGTCTTTCGCGGCACTTGTAACCGTAGCGCCACCCATAGCTTTCAACTTCTGAAATTCGCGCATGAGCGCCAGATCAGCGTCATCGTAAATCCGTCGTCCGTGCGTATCGTGGCGGAACTTGTGCCCAGCGTCCTGAAGAAGTAGCGCCCATTTCCGTAACGTCGACGGCTTGATTTGTAATTCGTCGCACAACTGTGCGCTTTTATAGGTTGTTCTGTCGATTCCCACCGCTATGTACCTCCCTATCAAGTGCTATGACGTCGTTATGTGTCACTAGCGTACCACGCCAACCACCGCCACATAAAATAAATTTGAATGGGCGCGTGTAAAAACGTGGTCCAAACATTTTACGATTAAATTGGCGGTAAGTGATGAAAACGAAAAATAAAAGTCAATATATAGTTAGGCGGCAAAAACCGCAAACATAAAATCTACCTCCACGATTCGAGCGGTCAGCGACGGCCGCTCAACTTTTTGAAATTGTTTGCATCAAAAGTGGATATTTTTTAGATTTTAGCCCTATTAACAGTGAAGTACAAAATACCGGCGGTTGCTGGGCTTATTTTTAATTCATGTTGCCTATCACGGGCAAAGAAAGGATTGATTACATGTTAGGAGTTCTTGATGATCATCGACGTAGATTCACACCAACGGAGGTTGAAGCATTACGGCGACACTTCCGCATGAGTTACGACGAGCTGGCGGAAAAGGCAGAGATACCGGTGTCCTCGTTAAAGCGTTATATCGAGGGGAAATGCACGTTTCAGCGCAGGCCATTGTATCACCGTCAGATTGCGGGCGCTTTCCAGCTACAATTCGAGCACGTCGTCAACGATTTACCAGTCAAATAGGCGGCTGTGGCGCAGTGAGACGGGTGTAGGTAGGTTGCGCGGGTTCTCGATGCAAATGGTGGGGCGCCCGCTCGCCTCCCTATTATAAAACGGTGCCAAAATCAGCTGCTCTTAATAGTGTAGGGTGAAAGTTTTCTGATTTGACGAATTCCGTGGCGTTATCTGTTCGGTTGGGTTTACTAACCCTATGTCACAAAGGTATATGCCAGTTGATGGTTGCGAGCGGTTTGTGCTCGCTAGTTCTTAATAAGCGATATTAACCGCTGATAAAAGATAGCCAAGCTACGCTTGGTTTTCCCTAGCGGTCAAACAAAAGTGTAAAGGCATCCCTTTATATACACAGGATGTGTTTACAGTTACGGAGGAAACGGATGAACAATCTACCTGCAATTACTGGTAACGATGCAAGTTTGGTCGCCAATACTACTGATGTATGGTGCAAGCTGTTGGAAATGCGAGGGCAAAAGGTAAGTGACGAAAGACGACTCGCCGCGGCCACAATACTGTCCCACATCGTATGCCCCGATACAATGCGAGTTTCTGATACTACACTGGTGAACGCCTATCCGGGATTCGGCAAATCGGCAATCATTACGACACTGGCGGCATTTTCCGACCAACTGCCCGAACCGTTCCTGATCGTGGTCCCTACGGTCGAGCGCGTCACCGAGTTAGTCAATGAGGCGAATTTCGACGGTAAGCGACGTGCAATCGGCATCTATTCGCGTGAAAATCTAGGTATCGACAAGCCCGCTCTCTACGATGAACAGTGGGACGACGCCGAGAAGTTCCGCGTGGTCGTGCTCACCAATGCGATGTTCAACCGCGTATTGAAGTCAGGAGAGTTCGAGCGCCGTCTCCAGCATTACGGCAGTGTACCCCGCAAATCCCGCCACATCCTGCATGACGAGGCGTTGACGGTGTATCAGACCCACCGTATTGGCGAAAAGACGTTATCTACGATGCTCGACCGCATCCAAATCGCCGTACGCGGTACTGACGGTGGCTACGGTAGCAAGTCGTGGGCGGCAAGCCAGCCGGAAATGCGCGAGTTACAACGCCAACTCTCAACGATCACTGACGTAGGCAACCGATATACCGCTCGACTGGCGCCAATCAACCCGGCGTATAAGGTGAACAAGACGCTTAAAGACATTTACTTCGGCCATTACCACTTTGACGGCGGTTTGGAGCGTTTGGCGGCGATTGAGTACATTATCCGACATGGCGGCATCCTTACGACGAACCGGCTTGGGCGTGGATTCGAGATTGTCGTCGATGCTGCGGAGCCTATTTCTCATCTCATCCCGTCCGACACCAATCTGACGGTGTTTGACGGCACGGCAGCGGTATCTCCGGACTATCAGACTATCCCGATGGCGATGACACTCGACGCGACCGGGTATCAGCGTTATGACAACTTGACGGTGCTTTGGAATGGTGACGCCTCGTACTCCGCTTCGTGGTTCAAAGACGCCGAGAACCGCGCCAACTTCTTCGACGTGCTGAAAAGCGACGTCTTGAGCGACCAGCCGACGCTAGTTACAGCCTTTAATGATGTCATGGAGGACTTTGAGCGTGATTTAATGGAGCAAATCAATACCGGATACGTGTCGTTGAAGCCAAACAACGGTGGATTAGGAACCAACGACTATAACGAGTTCAATCGCGTCGTGATCAGTGGGCGTTTGATGTTACCGGTTGGCGCCCAACTATGCGTTGCCGAGCTGGTCAACGGTGGTCCGCTCGTCAGCACCGAATTTGATACATCGAGTAAGGGCGTCAAGTTCCGCGATGACGAGGCACAAGACTTCCTAGCGCGCCGTACCGCGGCCAATTTGATTCAAGAAATTACGCGGACCCGTCCGAGCGATTCCGGAAAGGGCGAGGTATTGGCAGTCGTATTCGGGATGACGGACGACGTGCTCAAAATCATGCAAAACCACTTGCCCGGCGCCAGCTTCCGCGAATTTAAGCCGTCAGTAAAGCGTTTGAGCGGTCGCAAATCCAAGCTCGACCGGTTGACCGAGGTATTGCGCGAGATTCCTGACGACGTGGCTTACGTGACCAATCGTGATATGTACAGCGCATTGGGCATGTCTCGCGTAGCATGGAGCAACAAAAAAAGTAGAGGCGAGTTAGACGGCGTCCTTCAAAAAGAAGGATGGCAAGTGACGAAAAACGACCGAGGATTAGAACGAATCACCGCATAAGGACGCCATTTGGCGTCTTTTTTGTTGTGTCGCAATTTGTCGAACGGTAATTTTGAGGAATTTGGCGTTAGGAGATGATATTTGGCGCCCTATAACGGCCTATGAGTGGGGAAAATAGGGAGCGCTGACCCGAAAAAGCAACGCCTTATAACGGCTTATAGGTGGGGAGAGTAGGGAGCACCATCCCAAAAAGTCACAACTAAAGTATGATTTATGCCCCTGATATGCAGCCTATATATGTAGAAATAGCGCCGCCCAATAGGGGTGAGATCTAGGAGAGTGTGGTTTTCTTTTTTGAACCAATTAGCGACAACAAAATCAACACCGGAGTACTTTCGCCAATATCGACGAGGACTACCCGGTCGACTAACGACCGCCGCGTATAACGCGCGAACTAATTACCCATCGGCAAGAGTCGTCAAAGCGGTCGACTTGCTGGAGTTGTTCCTTTTGCAGAGCGGACATTGCGCTTTAACGAACGAACCATTCACGTCAGCGAGCGAGATTAGTCTTGATCATGTATTACCACGTCACATCGTAGACGAGTCGGCAGCCAACGACCTTAGCAACTTGGCGTTGGTTCGTGTGAATGAGAACAAATCGAAGCGCGAGCGTACACTGTTCGCCTACTTTGACGGCAAAATCGACGGCAGTTGGTATGACGAGGGCGAGGTACCTGCTCATGTGTGGCGGGGTCGAACGGTCGCTGACGTCATTGCCTATTACGACGGAATCAATGCAGCAGAAGGACGCCCAGCGATTCAGCGATTTGAGTTGATTGACCGGATGCTGACGGATCAGCGCTTTATCGAGCATGGCGTTATCAGTTATGCGACGGAGGTTACGGTAGTTGACGGCAGATTACACACAAAACCGAAATTTGATGAACTTACATGGAGGGTGACGGGATGACTAAAATCACGCGAGGCAAGAACAAGCGACGAGTACGTGGCTGCGGAGGATTGGCTGGCATCGCCAGTACCGCTAAATTCACGACGACGGAGTACAAACAAATTTTTATCGATCAAGAGCGGGCACGATTGGAACGGGCAGAGGCGTATCGCCAACGGCAAATCCATCGACGGGGCTATGCGTGATGATTCGCATATCACCGAACAAGCACCGTAAGCCGCGACCAGTGAAGGTCGTGCCGCAGCGGGCAGACGAGATAAACGCCCAAATCGAGGCGGAACGTAACAAAAAGGATGACAAACGGGCGCTCATCGATAAAATGCGCGCTACGCTAACGAAACGGAAGGTAAATAAACATGAGTGATTTTAACATTCAGCAAGTTAACGGAGCGTTCACACAAATTCGCTCGATTGAGAATATCCGAGAGCAAATTGCTGACTTCAACAAAGAAGCAGAGCGGATTAACGCGGAAATCAACGCTGTATTGACAGAAGTCCCTGACAGTAAATTCCGCACGCCAGCAGGAAACGTGGCCCACCGACAAAAGGTACAAGTGGCGAAAATCAAACCGCTGATTGCCGAGCTTGAGAAGTTGAAAGAGCAACGCGGATTAATTTTCGAGTCATTCATGGACAGCTACAAGTACGTCCTAACGTCAGGCGAACCGAAGGGTGACACTGATCGTGCGCTCATTAAGCGAGAATTGGCGCTACTCAAATTAGATGCCGGGGCTTTGCCTCCGTCGTCGTTGCGTCAACGTCTAAATGATTTGGTGGCAAGAGCGGCAGGTGACGCGGAATTGCTCGACCAACTGGCGCCATTTGTCGGTGATGTCGTTGCTAAATTAGTGGCAGAGCGGAGCATGACGGACGCCAACCTCATCAAAAAGGCATTTAGCGGGGCGTTCGATACCAACCCGGAAGTAGCCGAATGGCACGCGATGGCTGCCGAACTCGACGGGATGCCGGACAGCGGACTTTATACGCCCGCTACGGCTCGTAAAGTGGCGCAGGAGCTGGGCATCAACGTCAATGCTGCAAAATCAATGCTAGATCATGCGGACATGGCGGATTCTTTTGAGGCGCATATCACGAAAAACGGAGAAAAGTATGCCGAGTGGCGCAAAACATTAGGTACTCCGCACACGAAGAGTATGACCAAAGAGCAACAATTGGACCAAAAAGCCCACCATGCCCATTATCTGACGTTTGAGCGAGCAACGATGCCGTACCAAGACTACAGAGCAACGCAAGAAAAGTTAGCAGCAAAAAATACAAATGATGAGGTGTCAGAATGAGATTTGATACAAAGATGATTGTCGGCGGCGTGGAATCAGTGACTGATGAGATGTTGTTGTTAAACCCGATTGAGACGCCATTGATTAACCTTTTAGGATTTGGCGAAGAGGTTACGAACACAGAGCACGCGTGGTATGAAGACTCGATGTTTTCGTATAAAACCGTAGCTACTGCTAACGAGTCAGAGCAAGGCGCCACTGTAATTGCAGTAGAGTCAGTTGGAGATTTACGTGTTGACGATGTTCTTCAAAACGGGGAAGAGCAAATCTTAATCGAGACAATTGACGACAACAATAAAACAATCACGGTACGTCGCGCATATGGTGAGACTGAACTAGAGTCGATTGAAGCGGGCAAAAAGTTGGAAGTCTTATTTAGTGAGACGGCAGAGGGACAAACGTTCCGCCGTAGTCGTTTCAAACCGCGAGAACGACAATACAACTATACTCAGATTTTTGACGATGGCATCACGATTACCGGCACCGCTCAAGCGGTCGGACAGTACGGCATTAACGATCTCTACGAGTACGAGAAGCAGAAGAAGCAACTCGAACTTGCTGGCCAGCTTGAAAAGGCTTTGATTAGTGGTATCCGGTTCCAAACGCCTGATGGTAATGTCCGTCAAATGGGTGGACTTCGCTACTTTGCCGAGACAATCGAGAAAACCGAAATGACTTACGATGACTTTGTGGATGTGGCGCAAGATTTATATGAACAAGGCGCTATTTCACCCGAGGGTCACAACTACGTCATCATGGTCGGGTCACATCAAAAGCGGAAATTGTCACGCCTCCAAAGCGAACTAGTCGTCATTGACCAATACAGCGATAAACGTGGTCAAATCGTCAGCGAAATCGTGACTGACTTTGGAGTATTCCCGGTGGTGCTCAACAAAAACGTGGCTCCGGACGAGATGTTTATTATCGACCTCGACAAACTCTCGATTAACCCGCTTAAAGGGCGCTCATGGCAACACAAGCACCTAGGTAAGACTGGCGACCGGATTGAAGGTCAGATTGTTGGGGAGTATGTGTTAGTGGCTCGTCACCCGCAAACGATGCGCCACATCAAAGGACTGAACCGCTTCTGATGACTAAAACGTACCCAATTTTGCACGTTTCCGGACCAGTCGCTCGCTTATACGCGGGCGGCGTTACGGTCGGGGATGCGCGCATTGACCATGACGGCATCGTAGTCGGGCTGTTCCAACGTCATTTCGGCGACCAATTCGCGGCAATCGAGACGCTTAAAGAGCGCCACTTGCCCGTGATCAACGCTAATATCGCAGAGGCGGCCATTGAGTTGCTGATTAATGCATTTACCGGTGAGATTACGGACGAGCACGGCAACTACGGTAAGGCTACGTTTGATTGCGACGGGCTACGGCTTACTGGTGAACGGCATGTGGCGATTGAGCGCTGGTTAGCGGGGCTTGATGTGCCGATTTTGGCGGAATATTATGCTTAAGATACCTCTACAAAGGGGATTGACTAGTATATGATAAGTTGCTAATATGTAAACTTCGTTTATGGTTTTGATAACAAAACTTGCTATTTTGTATATTTTTTTATACGATTTAGATGTATCAGGAGAACTGAAAGTGCATCTTTACAGATACTCTTGATACGGGAGGATCATTGCATGCAGAAAAAACCACCACATTTGGGAGAATGTGATGGCGTGGGAAGGTATAAACTTCTCGAAGAGTGACGTTGCACACTCCGTCTCACGACGATTTGCGACAGCGTTGTCCCTCTTACTTAGGCTTGGAGACAACGGCTCAACAGAACTGCATCAAGCAAATGGCGGATAGGCGATTAAGGTTTGCCAGAACCTTCGTCGTCTTTTTCTATGTCTTTACGCTGTCCTTGCGTACTACCTACAACAAGTGTCAAGGTTTCTACTGTGTCGCGAACGACCGCAGTAAAGTCGCTTGCGCGACCCCAATCTACCGTGTTGTAAATTTCAGCAAGTGCAGACACGAAAATTGTAAACAAATCCAACATTTCGCATCACCTCACTTTCCTCGAAATTTTTCCTTACTTTCCGAGACGAAGTGATACGCAATTATCATCCTTCGATCGGCTTTGCCGACCCAAGTACAATTGTAAGCGATATTTTCTCATCTGACAAATTAAAAACGACGAACAAACATTGATATGAAGCGATAAAAACGTCATTTCCCGTCTCCGACCTAGCATATCCGGATTTTAACTTTTTTTGCATCGGTCACACGAAGTGGAAGAATTCCGCTAATTACGCTTTTCAACGCTAACGAAACGTTATCATCCGCATGATTGCGCCTGCTAATATGGGCGTGGAGGTGCGAAATGGATAACGTGAGATACGTGTTGCATGGCGATGATTTGTTGGAACTGACAGCGATATACGGTATTACGAGTGACGAGATTACCGACATAGGCGGGCTTGACGGTGACCTGACCGTCGCCGCGGCTTGTGCGCTGGTTGAACGCGACCGGGGCGCAGTTGTCGAATACTGGCGGGTTTACTGGCGCGAATTTGAGCGTGGAACGATAAACTACGACATAGACGGGCTGTTCCGCTGGGATTTCGACATAACATACGAAGATTAACGAGGGCGTCCGGATTGGGCGCCTTTTAAATTTGGCAAAAAGGAGGGCGGACATGAACGGGAAGTTAGTTGTAGCGCCTAGAGCGCCCAAAGTGACGCTTGAGTATCGACCTCCGGGCAAGACGACAATCTACGACATCACAAACATGTCGACGTCAGTCAACTGGTCCGGTAGCACGCGATCTGTATCACGAACCCTATCGGTAGGCGTCGTCATCGCCCGCAATGCTGACGAGTTGGCGCTGACTCCTAGAGTGGGCGGTATTTTGAAAATGTCGCTCAATGGTGGCGAGTACTTCCGAGGCGTGATTAGGTCAGTCAATGCAACGGCTGACGGTATGGCGACGATTGAAGCGTCGGACTTAAACTGGTATCTGACCAAGAATATGGGCAGCTTTACATTCAAAAACAAGACAGCGAGCCAAATCATTAAAGAAATTTGCCTAAAGTACGGGATTAAGGTAGGGCGGATTGCCGATACCAAGTACGTGTTTAATCGCCGCATTTGGCTCAAAAAGCCCATTAGTGAAATCATGCAGTCATTAATCTACGAGACATATATCCAGTCAAAGCGCCGTTTTGCGCTGGAAAACAACAAGGGCTTATTGGAGCTTGTAGCCGTTGAGCCGCAGAAGATACAAACAATGGCTGGACGCGGAACTAACCTGATCGGTGCGGACTCGTCCACCTCAATCGACGACATGAGCACTAGCGTCTTACTTACTGGTGGTAATGACGAGTATCGGGCGGCAAAGAAAGGCATCCAGACGGTGCAAACAAACGAAAACGCCCGCAAGATGTACGGTTTGATGACTCATGCGGAGCACAAAGAAAATACCAACCACATCGGTACCTTGCAAACGCAAGCCAAGCAACTCCTACGCGAGCTTTCCAAGCCGGAAACAAGCGCCAGCGTGACGATAGTGGGCGACATTTCGGTACGAGCGGGGCGAGTTTTGTGGGCTGACGACCCGATTACGGGACTTACCGGTAGCTTTTGGGTGACGGCAGACACGCATACGTTCGATGCTAACGGCAACTACACGACACAGTGCACGTTGTCGCGAACGTTTGAAATGGAACAGGTCCTTTACGAAGAGCCGGACACTAGCGACCCTACCAAAGACGTCAGCACGGTCGGCGGGATGCCGACGGTACCCGGCATCAAGCTAACATGGGATAACGGCTGGGAAGCGACCGCATACAACCCGTCATTGGGCGGCATCAACGGTAACGGAGACGGTAAAGTGTCGACCGGTAGCAAATTCGTAGCCAACCGCAGCCTAGCGGTAGACCCTAAGCAAATACCATATGGCTCTATCGTGTACATCAAATCGAGCAGCTATCCCGCAGCGAACGGCATTTACTTGGCGGAGGATACGGGTGGCGCGATCAAAGGCAAACGGTTGGATTTAGGACTAGCGGCAACCAAATGCAAGGCGTTCGGTCGTCACAACGTCCAAATCGCTATCCTAGAGCGCGGTAACGGACCAGCGGACGCACGAACTAAGGCTAAAAACTGGTCAGCAACCAAGAAGAAATGGACGACCGCGATGCAGCCTAAGGTTGATACATCCGTCCGTGCAGGTACCGGAAATGGTCTTTCTACGAAGCGCACACAGGTAATCAGTTTCGCGCGCAGTAAGGTCGGTAAGCTACGTTACAAGCTAGGCGGAGGCAATCCGTTGTTGTCCGGTAGCAACATAGGCGATTGCAGCGATTTTACGCAGTGGTGTTTTAAGCAAATAGGTATCAACACGCCAAACTATTCGGGTGATCTGTGGGCTAAATATCAGCGTGTCGCGCAAAACAAAGAGCGTCCGGGCGACATCGCGGTATTCGCTGGCACGATACCGGGCAGAGGTCAAGGAGCGCCGTCACACGTAGGTATCGTCACGGACGACAACAAGATGGTGAACCTGCAAAGTTACGGCTGTAAGGAAGAAGCGTATCGCACCGGTTACTGGGGCAAGTATTTGATTGGTTTTGTACGCGTAATCAACGATTAAAGGGAGTGAATCGCAAGTGATGCGAAAAGAAAAAGGTACCGGTGTTGAGAATTTCGTGGCGATGATCAAGGATATTGGCCACAACGAGGACTTAGTAGCGCTACGCGGCGAAGTAACGAAGGAGTTACCGCTAGAAATCTATCTGTCGCAGCACGATTTGACGGTAAGTGGCGATGGGGTGGTGGTCAATCCGGAGTTATTGGAACACGAAGAGGACGCCCAGATCACGTTAGACGGGCAATTACGGCAGGCTACGTTGTTCCGGCCTAACCAATTGACGGTAGGTACTGATGTAATGGTGTTGTTTGACGTTAAGCAGGGTACGAGTTACGTGCATTGCCGCCTCGTTTCGTTAGTTGACTAAATTATTTCAAGTACCGTATTTGAAATAAATAAAAAAAGTTTACTCGACATTTTTGTGTGAGAAACTAGGTTCTTTGCCTATTTTGGGTGGTTGTATGGTGGTTAGAGGTGGCTTGGTTGAGCCATTTATAAAATGGGGTCAGTTTTTTGCCCCGAAAAGTGTGAGAAACTGGCGTGAGAAACTTGGCTAGATCGGTGAGGGATTTTTTGAAAGAGGTTGCAAGTGGGGCGGGTAAAGAGTTAGAATTATCGTAATAAATTGAACACGAAAAAACCCACAGCCATAGAAAGCGCGCCAACGCCGCCTATGGACATTCCCCGATGTTCGCACCATCGATGAACGTACTTCTGTGAGCTTTATATTCGTTACCACGATTATAAGTTCCTTACTCACAGAAATCAACCGGTATACTCTTTTTTGTTGATATTATCATCAACAGACTGCCGACGGTTCTCGATTCTACTGGATTCGGGAGGCGTTTTTTTGTTGTCTAAAAGGAGAGTTTACCGTGTCCAAATTTGCAATCATTCTATCCAATGAAGCCCTCGCTAACCTAGCCAACCACACTGATAAAGCCGATGTTAACGCCACTCACGCGTATCATCGCGACCGTTTACGTGGCCAACTCAACAAGACCGACCAGAGCGTTTTCTTCCTGATCAGTAAGCACTCCGTCAAATACTTTGGCGTGTCTTACATGTCTAACGCGACGATGGGCAAAAAATTAGAGTGCTCGCCACGTACGGTCCAGCGCTCTGTTGCCAAATTAGCGAAACTTGGAGCAATCGAGGTATTCGCTGCACGTCGCAAGACTGGAGACAAGCGCCAAACAGCTAATGTATTGCGATTGGTGCGCCGTCCTGCGGAAGATTGTCCTACCGAGTGTCGTGCCGGCTCTGTCGTGCCAATAAACCCTACCTTAGCCCCTTCTAAAGATTTAAGTACTAAAACATTCGAAGCGAAACCGACAAAGCAAGCGCCAGCAGTCGCATCTGTGACGAAAAAGGAATTGGCGGAAGCATACGACATTCCGGAAGAGGTCGTGTATGCAACTAACGCTGTGCGCCTATCTGACCGGAAGTTTGTCGAGCTGTTCGCTAACAACGGCGCTGTCTTACAGAACGCGCTATTCAAACGCGCCACTGATGACGCTTTGACACCACTACTCGTCCGCTGGGACCTAACAAACCCGGTGTATTTGCGATGCCTCAAATCAGCCGCAGTACGTACGGCATATGTCGCCAAGCAACGCCCAATCCGTAACATGACGGCCTACTTCATCGCGACATATTGCGATTTAGTCGTCAAAGAGATGCAAGCAATCGAAGCAATTGCGGTATAATCCCGCCTAATGCGCCTTTACTGGCGCCCAATAACCGAAAAGGAGCGTGGTCAAATTGTCTAAACGACCACTTTCACGCCAACAGATCGAGGTTGCCCGTTTCATGGCGGAGCACCCGCATATCCGCAACATCGACGTCAGTCGCCAATTCAATCTAAGCAAGAACACGCTATCAAACTGGCTCAAGCGCGAGGACTTTTGTGCCGAGATTGACCGCACAACAAGCGCCTTGTCCCGTCTAGCCGACAAAATGCCGCAGTTGATGGAGATGGCGATTGAGTCCGGTGATGCCGAGGCTGCCCGTCTGGTTCTCGAACTCAACGGCATGCTATCGAAACGTACGGAGGTGACGATCTATGCTTAACGAAAAACAATATCGGGCTATCGAGCTACTGGCGGTACCTGGCGCCATACAGAAAGACGTGGCTGCCGAATTAGGGCTGGGCAAGAACACGTTGACGACGTGGCGCAAGAACCCCGAATTTCAGGCGGAACTCAAACAGCAGACCATCCGCCATGCCCGCAACGGCGTACCTAAGGTAATCGCCGCAATGGAGCGCGAAGCATTGTCCGGCAACGCCGCGGCAGCCAAGCTATACTTGCAAGCGACCGGTTACTTGGACCCGCGTGAGGCGGTACTTGTCGAGCAACCGAAAAAGTCGACAACCACCGAGGA